>JAOZTO010000144.1 GCA_029942265.1 Desulfocapsa sp. | reverse complement strand
TCCTGGCATTCATAAGGTGATAGCCCCATGTCAGCCGGCGTTTATCACGAATGGGAAGTTTCAGTGTTGCCAGATCAAGATTTTCTGCGCGATCATTATGGATAAATTTCTCGTTAGGCTCACCTCGAAAAGAGAGTGAAGGAATATCTGCAAATTCATCATTTCCGGCAAGTGCATTTACCAGACGACGACACACCTCTTCCCCTTCTCCACGCACTATAAAATCAATCCATCTGGATTCAGGAGACGTAGCTATTTCTTCAGCCATCAAGGTTGCATGGTATCCGCCAACAACTATTTTTATATCGGGCTGTAATTCCTTAATAAGGTGAGCAATTTTAATACAGGTGTCATATTGCCAGGCCATGGCCGACAAGCCCACCAGATCGGGTTTGATTTTCCTGATTATTTTTGCCAGATATTTTTTGACAGAACGGCGTTTACGGATAAGATCAATCAGATATACATCATGTTCTTCATCGATATTTCCGCCAATACTTGCAATGCCAAGATTGGGAATATGAACCGCTGCCTCATGGACAAGTACCGGCACCACGTCCGGCATGGAAACCAGCAATATTTTCATGCTGTATCCTCATTGGAATAGGTGTTCTTTTCAAAGATTTTTTTAACGTTCTCTGCAAGTGCTGTGACTGATATCGTTTTCTGACCATCCGCCGGTGTCAGACAGGAAAGCATTTTTAGCCTGATACAATTGTCTGTTCGTGTGTTAAAGAAGAATTTTCCCGGCATAAAGAGTTTGTCCGTATTGTGTATGCTCAACACATAAACAGGACACCGATACATACGAGCAATCTTAAATACTCCTTTATGAAACTCACTGGGAACAGTGCCACGTTTTCTAGTTCCTTCCGGAAAGACGAAGAGATTCCCTCCATTTCCCAGAAATTCACCCATGTTTTCTATCTCTGTAATCATTCTTTGTGCATGTATTCCTTCTGTGCTAGATGGCAGGTATCCTGATATTTTGAGAATCCACCCAAACACAGGTGCCTTAAAAAACTTTGTCTTCACAATGCTTTTACCTCGAGGCAGTAAAGAGATAAAGATAAGTGGATCGAGATAAGAGAGATGGTTGCAAACAATAATAGATCCTTGAATGGTCTTGATTTTGGGATCAACTTTCCATTTTTGACGGGGAGTCAAAATGCGAAGCAACCCAAGGAATCCTTTGAAAAACAGGTAATTAAGATACTGAAAAGACTGACATCTTTCCCTTGAAAAGATAAACGCTGCCGCATAGAAAAAAGAGAAGAAAAAAAGGAAGGCAAAAACAAAATAAAACCAGCAAATAAACGTCACACCACAATTGATCAGATTGTCTGGAAAACTGGGCTGTGAATTATTCTCGGCCATCTGTAACAAGTAGGCAGGTGTTCACCCCACCAAAGGCAAAATTTTGGATGGCTGTTGTTTTGATTTTGGTTTCAGTGATTTCACGGACATGTCGTAACATAGCGCAACGTTCATCTATATTTTCAAGGTTTAGTGTTGGTGCCAGGAAGCCCTGTTCCATCATGTAAAGGCTTAAAATAAGTTCGATAGCACCACAGGTTCCCATGGTGTGTCCCATATAACTTTTCAAACCTGCCACCCAGGGCTTATTGCCATACACTTCGGCAATGGCCTGGGATTCAATCACATCACCCATCTTGGTTGCTGTAGCATGTGCTGAAATAAAATCAACATCTGCTGGTTGCAGCTCTGCATCAGCAAGGGCAAGACGCAGTGTGGCCGTTATGCCATCAAGATTTGGCAGGATAAGATCACCACCATTGTTATTGCAGGCAAACCCAACCACCTCAGCAAGTATTGTTGCGCCACGTGCACGTGCATGTTCGTACTCTTCAAGCAGTACTGCTGCCCCACCTTCTCCAACCACCAAGCCGTCACGATTCACATCAAAGGGGCGTGGGGTACATTCCGGGGTGTCATTATAGTCAACAGAACAGGCAAGCAGGTTATCAAACACTGCCACCGTTGTGGTGTCATATTCGTCCGCTCCTCCTGCAATCATGGCATCCTGCATCCCGAATTTCACCATCTCGTAGGCAAACCCTATGGATTGGCTCGATGTTGTGCAGGCAGTGGATGAGGCAACCACACGCCCCGTTATTCCAAACATTCTGGTGATATTTACGGCTGTGGTGTGCACCATGGATTTCAGATAATCCACAGCACCAATGGAGGAAAACTTTGATTTATCTTCACTGAAAAAGGTTTTGTATATATTCCGCTGTATCGTGGGACTGCCGTGGGTGGAGCTAAATGAAACACCTAGTCTTCCGGAACGTATAAACTCTGGGTCCAATCCAGATTCGGCTAGAACATCTCCTGCAACCTTACAGGCGTAATAGGCAACAGGCCCCATGGTTTTGGTATCTTTACGTGCAAAACCATAGTCAATGGGATAATCGACTGTGCCGAACACTTTTGAATGGATACGTTCCGTGAGTAAACCATCGTCACGGAGTGGTTTTACACCGGATTTACCCTGCCGCAGGCTCTCCACAATATCTGTTTTCCCGTAACCAATGGGAGTAATGGCAGAACAGGCAGTTATGACAACTCGTCTTTGCATAATTTTTCTTTTGACTATTGTAAACATTCGGGTTGGGGGCGAAAATAGGCTCAACCACTGAACTGTAAATGTTTGGATAGTGCCCCAGGTTCGCTTGATCCGGCCTGTGAACTATATTGGTTCATATGTGAACAGGCCGGATCAAGCGAAGATGAGGTGCTAGCCGAATATTTACTGACTATTGGGATTGGTGGGCGGCTTGGATAGTTTCAATGTAATTTAGTATGTCGTTGATAGTACGAATACTCATCGCCTGTTCTTTTTCCTTTCTTGATATCTGATATCCCAGCATTTCTTCTATTTTTGCCAGAAGTTCAATGGCATCGATACTGTCAAAACCATGATCATCACGGAGGTTATCAGTAAGACCTGGATTTTCAAACTCAAATTCATCTACTAAAATTGATACGATATTTTTTTGTAATTCATCTCTTGTCATGGGTAGTAAATCCTGAAAAAATTTAACGAATAATATCTTGCGTATTAATACTACACAGTTTTCCGTCAAAATGAAATTGGAATTAAAGAAAAGCTATGCTACTCCACAAAACGATCAAAATGATACCATTCAAGAGGATGAGCACGAAGCTGTTCTTCCAGTAAATTGGCATACTGCTGTGCTGCATTTTGTATCTTCTGTCTCCGCTCTGCCCGATTTGTACAATGAATATATATGGGATCAGCAAGACTGAACTGATAGCTGTTTTTCCCTGTGCGAAAACTAAAAAAACAGAATATGGGAGCGCCCGAAACCAGGGCAAAGATATATGGTGCTTCGGGAAGTTCTGCCTTTCCCCCCAAAAAATCCACAGTTAAACTGCGCTGATCCCCACGCCAGACAACATCGCCAGTCATGGAAATCAGTCCACCTTCCTGCAACATGCGTATTCCTGCAACGGCATCAAAGGGTGAACCGCCACCTTGTGGGGCGCCTATTATGTCCACCCCAGATTCCTGTAATTGTTCTTTTTGAATGTTCTCCACTCCTTCTTTTTCTTTAACTCCCATATAAAGAAGAAGCTTCATTTCGTCTTTCTGCTGCTTTAAGAGCCGAGCTGCTATTTCCCAATTTCCAAGATGGGACATAAGCAGAATTGCACCTTTTTCATGAAGCACTGAATCCAGTTTTTCCCAACCAACTGATTGAAAAGTGGTTTCCATGCCGTGATTTGCAAGAAACCTATCGTAATGGATAGTAGTGAAATTTTGATACTGTTGAAAAGTACACAGATTATGATAAAGACAATTTTTATGGGGATAAAGACGATGATAAAAACGATGACTTTCTTTTCTGTTTTTTGAAAAGAAAAAATAGCCAGTTGCAATACATTTAGATACAACAGCAAAGAGCCAGGAACCGAAAATTCTGGTCATTGTTTCGAGCAATACATACCAAAAACCTTTCATTTTCGATTCCACATATTAAAAATACGCTGGAAAATAAGTCTGCTGAATGTTGCAGCATTTCTCAGAAAATCTTTCCAGGGATGAAAATGGGAAATACGCTCTTGTCCCTTTTGATAAACGACCTGTACTGGAGCCTCAATGACTGGAATGTGTGCTTGATGAGCCTTGACGAGAACTTCTACTTCATATTGAAAGCGTGTGGCCTGCACATCAAGGTTCATTACTTCTGGGAGAGGATACAACCTAAAACCGGACTGCGAATCACTCGTTTGTGGACCACCAGATAGTCGCACCCAGAAATTTGAAAATCCACGGCCAAATTTGGATGTCCACGGGACATTTTCTCCATCCATTCCCTGTCGCGCTCCGATCACAATGGAACGATTGTCTCCCTTAACAGCCAAAAGAAGATTTTCAATATCCTCAGGTTTGTGCTGACCATCCGCGTCAAGTGTTACAGCCCAATCGGAAGACTTGCTGGTAGCTGTAAACCCTGTTTGCAATGCCAGTCCCTTACCCATATTCTGGGGATGGGTCAACACTGTAATATCTTTTATGGTAGCAAGTGTTTCTGCGGTGCTATCCGTTGATCCGTCATCCACCACAAAAATGGGATAACCTAACAATACAGCTTGTTGCACCACATCAGCAATACGTGTTCCATGGTTATACGCTGGAATAATAATGGCAATTTTACTTCTATTCAACATGCACTCTCTCCGTGTGACGCAAAGGCAATGCTCCAGGTTCCAGGCCCCATATGAACACCTGACGTAAGCGAAAGGGGTACACATAAAATCTCGGCTTCTGGGACGCATTTACGGATTTCCGGTTCCACATCCTGTATAAGCCACTCTTTATTATCCGTATGTTGCAACAACACCAGCACGCCTGATCCACCATCTGGAAGTACTTTCAATTTGGTCAGGGCAAAATCCAATTGAGCGTCCCGATTTCGCACCACACCAACCTTACGAACTCCGTCAAATCCTGGACTGATAACAGGTTTCATATGTAAAAGATCGCCAAAAAAGCCTTTTGCTCTGGAAACACGACCGCCGGCTACCAGATACTTCAACTCATGGATAAAGCCATACTCTTCCGCCTGTTTTGTGAGGTTTTCAGCGTACTTGACAACTGCTTCAACATCTGCCCCATCTGCTGCAAAGCGAGCAGTAAGCAGAGCAATGAGTGCCAACCTTCCCGAAGCCGCCCCTGTATCGATAACAGTGAACTGATTATCAGAATCATGAGCCTTCTGCCAATCCTTTGCAATTGAAAAGTTACCGGTAAAGGCGGCACCGGTACAGAGATACAATACTTTTTCATATTGCTGACAAGCAGCTTGGTAATGAAGATGCCGTTCATGAGTGGATGCCTGCGCAGTGCTTACACGCACACCTTCTTTCATAAACACATATAGCTGGTCAGAAGAAAAAAGACTTTCGGGTTTCGCCTGATCAAGTGCCAGGATATAGCTGTCCAGTAGGATAATTCCATGGCTGCGGGCAAGCTCCAACGGGATTGACCCTGCGGCATCACTCATGATCCTCACATGATTTTTTTCAAATGTTTTGAGATTCCCAGTGCTAATCATTGGATCAATAGCCTCATCCGACCAGGCAACCACCTCCCCCAGAGCAGAAAGCTTATCCCGAAGCTGTTGAGGGTTTCTGGTATGGATATGGAGTTTCACCCCAGACTCATCAGGCACAACCACAGCACTGTTTCCCCAATTTGCGATCCTGTGGCTTAGATCTTCCTGCATTCCGTCGGTTGCAAGAGATGCCTCCACACAATATTCACCCGTTGCCTGTGGTTCAAAAGAGGAATTAATACAGAGCGCATCGCCAAACATATCTATTACTGGAGTGGTACATCTTTTCTGTCCGGTCCACTGCTGAAAAAAGCCATCAAAAAAGCAAAACATCCCCAACGCACCGGAATCAACAACACCTGCATCCTTAAGCTCAGGCAATTGCTGTTTTGTGGCAAACACTGCGTCATACAGATGTTTTCTGATAGTTACATAATCAAAATTACCATCCTGTTTCGTATCTAACACCAGACAAAGAGCATCGAAAACACCAAGCATAGTACCAGCACAAGGATTTGCTATGGCCTGCCATGCTTTGTCACGACCTTTTTTGGCCTGTTCTGCCAGTCCATCGCTATCAGAGCGTAAAAATTCTCTAAAAAATGCTACAGAAATATTGCCTGAGTTGCCACGCGCACTTAACGCCAGGCTGCTTACAGCAAATTCCATATCATTACCGCATTCCCGCAGAGGAACAAGACTCATCCGTAAGTTAGCACCGGTATCACCATCGGCCACTGGAAACACATTGATGCGATCAAGAAGATCTGCCCAAACAGCCAAATTTTCATATCCGGCAATTGAGGCTGCAATATATTTTTGTGAAAGAATTTTCTTTTTCATTTGTTTTCCCTTTACTTTTTAGCAACTGTTCAGGTCGTTTTTTTTAGGAAGAGAAAGGTGCTGCAGGATGAAAAGGTGTGCCATTGATGGCGTCGGTAATTGAAGCATGAAATGTTGGTTTTGCATATACACGAGCATGCCCCGAAACCGTGGTCCAT
>JAOZTO010000143.1 GCA_029942265.1 Desulfocapsa sp. | reverse complement strand
AAATGCTATTAAATCAACGGGCTCATTTATTGACCTACAAACGAATCATCTCGAAATTGACCTTCGTGGACTTTCCCATCACTAGTAGTTAACTTTCCAAAACCATTTCGTCGCCCCATCACAAATTCACCATCATAACGACTTCCATCAGCAGAGATAAGAACTGCTTCTCCATGTGGCATATCATCTTGAAAATCACCTGTAACCACACTGCCGTCTGAATAAGTAAGTTTTCCAGTCCCATGAAAACGTCCGTATTCAAAATCCCCTTCATAATGACTGCTGTCATTAAAATAGTAACTTCCCTTACCTGAAAAATGATCGGCTTTAAGTTGGCCAGCATACCGAGAACCATCGGGATAGATGAAAACACCACTCCCAGATTTTACTCCATCTACAAAGGAGCCTTCAAACCTTCGTCCATTACTGTATTTATATACACCATTGCCATGAAATTTTCCCTTTCTCAAGTCACCATCATAGACATCACCACTGGCATATTCGACGACGCCATTTCCGTCCATCACTCCATCGCGCATGGTGCCGCGATAAAACGTCCCATCTTTAAATAGATATTCAACATTACCATCCACTGGAGTCTGATCAGATGCATTAAGAAGATGACCTTCTCGATACAGATAAATATGTTTGGTTTCTGGCTTTTTCTCAATACTTTGCTGCGAGGGCTTTTGTACCTCAGATTCTTTACTTGTGGAAGAATCCGCTACCTTGACGGGTTGAAAATCTGGTTTTACAGGCTTTCCATCTACAAATTCACCGGTAAAAAGAGTTCCATCATTCCTAATTATTGTTCCTTGACCATTAGGTTTTCCATTTCTAAAATCACCTTCATATCTTGAACCATCTGCATAAAAATGTGTGCCAAAGCCCGACCGTTCACCATCAATAAACATACCTTCATATCGACTCAAATCAGGGTAATACATAACACCTTTTCCCTGATATTTCCCATGATCAAACTCCCCTATATACCGGCTTGAATCAGAATAAGTCAGTTCTCCTTTTCCGTGCCGATAGTTATCAAGAAACTCCCCCCTATAAATTCTACCATCAGCATAGGTGAGTGTTCCGTACCCATTATAGGCATCTCTTGCAAATTCGCCTTCGTAACGAGTTTTATCGGCACCTTTCCAAATACCATGACCTCGGCGTTCACCACCCAAAAAGTCTCCTTCATAAATGCTGCCGTCTGTATAGGTTTTTAGACCTTTGCCACCAGGTTTTCCATTGTGGAATTCGCCTGTAAAGGAAGTTCCATTGGCATAGCTAAGTTTCCCTTGTCCTTCTAAAAGGTTATTCCGAAAATCCCCAGTATAGTTTCTACCATCAGGAAACAAGAGAGTTCCCTCACCATGATATCGTCCAAGAGAAAAATCGCCATCATAACGAGTTCCATCTATTAACGTTAAAACACCTTGACCATTAATGACATTTTCCTTGAAATTTCCTTCGTATCGTTTTCCATCAGGGCTGGTGAGTACTCCTACGCCATTATACCGTCCATGTTGAAAGTCACCACTATACTGTATACCGCTTGGATAGCTAAGTACCCCTTTCCCCTGAATAGCACCGCCTTCAAACTCTCCTACATAGCGCCTACCATCCTTGTGAACAAGAATACCTTTCCCGTTTTTACAATCACCTTCCACACATTTACTGTGAGCTATATCGGACATTAAAATTGTGATTCCGCACACAATTACAATTGTAAATTTATTTTTAACCACGCTTATGTTCTCCATCGGCATATGCTTTCTTGACTTCTTCGGCAATAATTGCAATGCCTCTTTTGACTGTACTTTCATCCTGTGAATAAGTAACCCTGATACATTCGTGTTGATGTTGCCACGCCTGTTCTAAACCAGAAAAGAAGAAATGCCCTGAAACCACCAGTACATTTCTTGCCTTTAAACGCTGATACAATTCATGGCTTGTTATAGGCAAATCTTTGAACCAAAGCCAGATAAACATTGCACCCTCTGGCTTATGAATCTTATATGGGATATCTTTAAACTCATTATGAAATGCGGTAACTGCTTTTTCCATTTTCTCTTGGTAAAAAGGTTTGATAACATTTTCGCTAATTGATATAATTTCACCACTTTGAACAAGATCATGTGCAAGCATTGCACCGAAACTCCCGGTTGCCAAATTCATAATTGCATTCATCCCGGATATAACCTTAATAATTTCTTCGCTCGCGACAATAATACCAGTTCGTGCTGCTGGAAGACCAAGTTTTGAAAGAGATAAGCAAACAATTATATTGTCATTCCAAATCGGTTTTGCTTCGCTATAAATAATGCCAGGAAATGGCACACCATAGGCACTATCAAGTATCAACGGTATATTTTGTTTGCGAGCCAGTGTATCAAGATGTGAAATTTCAGAATCACTAAGGACGTTCCCTGTGGGATTTGTTGGCCGCGAAACACATATTGCACCAGTTTCAGAACCAATTTTCAGATTATCAAAATCCACATGGTATTTAAAAAAATTATCATCCAGCATCTCAATACGTGGTCGGTTTGATACAAAAAACGAATCACTGGTTCCTAAATCTGCATATCCTATGTATTCAGGTGCCAAGGGCAATCGTATTGTTTTTCTACTCCCATCAGAAAATTTACCTGCAAACATGTTAAACAGTAGAAAAAAACCAGCTTGACTACCATTTGTGAGGCAGATATTTTTTGAACTAACATTCCATCCATATTCTCTGCGTAGAAGATCCGAAAGAACATCAATAAAATCTTTTTCCCCTTGCGGTGGATCGTAAACTCCAATCAACCTCTGGAAACACTCCTTATCAGAAGCAATACGTTGCAATCGTTTTTGAATAATATCCTGGAACTCTGGAATATGACCTGGGTTACCACCTCCCATCATGATCATATCATCGCCACCGGAAGCAAGGGCATTACCAAGATCATCCATTAAACTAAGAATTCCAGATCCACTGGAAAACTGCTCTCCGAATTGAGACAAGTTCATTCTACAACTCCATTATTAATGGGCCTTGGGGGGCATCCAACAAGACAATACGATCGCTGAGACGAATTAAGCCCTAATGAACGGGGACGAAATATCGTCCCATTCCTAAGCAACCAAGCCACCAGTACCATTTTTTGATTTAATAATTATATTCTTCTGTTTTTGTTGAAATAATTGACATTCAACACCCGAGGATGAAAAAACCATTACAGCAGGATTCTGTGTCGATTTAAAACCCATTGCTCTGCATCCATAAGGTTGCTGAGGGTCATGAGTGACATAGTAATAAATGCATTGTATACAGCTTGGTCGTCCCATCATTGCGTATTGTAGTTAGAGAAAGCGTCTTTTATATAATAATTTTTCGCATCGCGAAGGTCATAAACAGTAAACTGAACCCCAGGATAGCCATTAATGAACCAACAAGAAAAAAACCAAAGCCTATTGAATATATATCTCCGACCAGACCTATGAGCATTGGCATAAGACCAGCGCCAATCAAAAAAGCGATGGGGAGGCATAGAGACACACCAAGATTACCATATTCAGCTGATTTAAGCATGGAAAGTACTGCAAAAGCAGCAGGGAAGAAACATACTGCAACAAGTGGTTGTATCACAATCAATATTTTTACCCAGAGCAAATTATCAACAATTGCTAATGCAGTAGTTAATCCGCCTGTAAAAAATATAACGAGTGAAATAATCAACTGTTTACCGAATCTATCGCTGAGCCAGCCAGCTACAAGAGGGATAAAAATGGCAGCAATCCGAGACAAAGCAAGTAATCTATTTGCCTTATCAAATTCCATACCATGATCCATAATTAAAAACAGAGGAGCCATTGCATAGATACCAATGGATGAGCATATAGCAAAAGAGAAGAGAACGACCAATCCCCAAAAAATAGGCATGCAAAAGAATACTTTAGAGGCAGATAAATTTGGAGCAGTTCCTTTTTTCCTGCAACCATTAGGACTTAGTCCATATAACATACCACTTCCGATGACAAAAATTCCCAGGTAAATTAAACCTAAATGCCAATTGATATAGGTTATAAAGAGGTCGCAAAGTATTGGTGCTGCAACAAAACCAATATTCGGTGCCAGTTCATGAATTGACATTCCCCTTGCAAGGTAGGCCGGAGAAATATTGTTTGAAATTGTAGCAAGCCCTGAAGGAAAATATAGGCCGGCACCAAGTCCCAAAATAAAGAGACCAATTGTAAGGCTAAGGAATGTTGTGCAATAACCAAGTAGTAACAGTGCCATACCAAGAACAATACAAGATAAAACAATAGTACGTTTATGATTAATTTTTGCTGATATAAAACCGGAAGAAAAAACAGAAATAAAATATCCACATGAAACAACAAGAAAAAGCGAACCTGACTCGGCATGATTCAAGCCCATCTCCAATTCGATTATGGGGAGAAGAGGGGAAAAAATAATCCGTGAAGTGAAGTTGAGAAAAAAAATCCCTGTTAGAAACAGAAGTCCGCTTATGGCAAAGTGTTTAGGCACTGTGTTTTCTTTTACAACATTCCATCCATAATCTGTCATAGGCAACTGATGCAGGAGATCCAGGATTACTCACAGCAACAGGTTGCCGAGTAATCCCCATTTTTTCAACGTCCGCAAGATACGGAATGTGGGTTTTTAAAAATACCTTCTTTTTTCTATAACTCATCACTGTTTCTACGTGCATTTTTTTCCTCCGTTCAACCATGGAAAAAAATGCACTCATTTTTTTTCGATCAGTTCCAGTTTTATCAAAGAAACGGACGAGTTGGGCAAGTGCCCTGATGGAAAGAGTTGTTGGAATTACAGGAATGACTACTTTTTGTACAGTTGTTATCAGTTTTTCAGATAATGTCGACATACCTGGTGGACAGTCAAATATAATCACATCATATTCATTGGAAAGTTTGGCTAACAATTGGGTGAATTCATGGCCATTTTCATCACCAAGTACCAAATCAAGATTTCTAAAAGAAAAATGCGCCGGTAACAGATCAAGATTCGGGTAAGTTGTCGGTTGAATATGCTTTTGAAATTTTCCTTTTAGTAATTGCTTTTTAGTAAATTTTCCTTGAGTAGAAACTTTATAGTAAAAACTTGCAGCACCTTGAGCATCCATATCACAAAGAAGCGTCCTATTTCCACGAATAGCGGAAGCATAAGAAAGGTTCACGGAAGTTGATGTTTTTCCGACACCTCCTTTACTCGAATACACTGCAATACTTTTCATATACAATACCTTTTCACGATGTTTTTTTATGAACGATAATCTGCATTTATTTTCACATAATCTAGTGAAAAGTCACATGTGTACATTTCCTCACATCCGACACCATCTTTCAAATCTATACGAACTGCAATCTTCTTTTCTTTTAACAGTGCAGTTGCAGCTACCTCTGCCTGTTGTCCAACAGCAAGACCATTTCTAACAAGAACAATATCCCCAATGGCAATATCAACCTGCATTGGATCAAACCGAACTCCTGATCTTCCCATTGCAGCAAAGATACGTCCCCAGTTCGCATCTTCACCAAAAAAAGCAGTTTTCACCAGTGGCGAATTCGCAACTACTCGTGCCATCTGTTCAGCTTCTTCTTCGCTTCGTGCACCACAAACCCGAATGGTGATACATTTTGTTGCACCTTCACCATCGTTGACAATTTGCAGGGCAAGATCCTTTAATACATCCTCAAGACAATCCTGGAATATTTGCTTATCAAGAGGATTATCTTCGTCGATCCAAACATTGCTTGCAGTACCATTAGCCATCACCAAAACCATATCATTGGTACTGGTATCGCCATCAATAGTGATTCTATTAAATGTTCTATTAGTTGCATTTATTAATGAATTTTGTAATTCTGGGAAGCTAATCTGGGCATCGGTTATAACAAATGACAGCATAGTTGCCATATTCGGCATAATCATCCCTGCTCCCTTAGCCATTCCCATAAACTGAACATCCTGTTTCCCGATTTTAATAGTCTTTTTTACAACCTTGGGCACAGTATCGGTAGTCATTATAGCTCGTGCAACATCGTCAAAGTTATTTTCACCAAGTCCTGATACTAATGTATCCATAGATGTGCTGAAAGCGGCAAGATTTAACTGTTCGCCAATAACACCTGTGGAGGATAAAAGTACCATTTCATCCTCGATATTTAAACATGAAGAGAGTAATGTACTAGTAGTGAGTGCTGCCTCCATTCCTTGGTTCCCAGTACATGCATTAGCACTGCCACTATTGACAAGAATAGCTTGAGAACGTCCTTGTTTCAACCGTTCCTGGTCTATTATCACAGGAGCAGCTTTTACCTGATTACGTGTAAAAACTCCTGCTGTCACCGCAGGGACATCACTATAAATCAGGCCAAGATCAAGACGATCGCTATATCGAATACCAGCAGCAACTGCTGAGGTAGTGAATCCTTTAATTGTCATTGTATTATTATCCCTTTATTCCAAACAAAAAAATTAAATACTATCTTACCACTCAAGGGATTGGTAATGCCAGCGAAAAATAAGATCTTTTACTTTTTGCACACATAAGAGTAAGTATGAAGTGTTTACATTTTGA
>JAOZTO010000142.1 GCA_029942265.1 Desulfocapsa sp. | reverse complement strand
TTGCACTGGGCAGGTTTCCTTCCAGAACAATTTTACGTTTGGTTATTTCCGGATCCGCAATGGGAACAGCGGATAACAGCGCCTCTGTATAGGGATGATAAGGGGGTGCAAAAATTTCTTCTGTGGATCCTCTTTCAAGGATCTGTCCCAGATACATGACAACAACACGATCCGCCAGATACCGGACAACGCTTAGATCATGGCTGATAAACAACAGGGTTGTTTTATGCTTACGCTGGATATTCATCAAAAGCTCTGTCACAGCAGCTGCTACAGATACGTCCAAAGCGGAAACCGGCTCATCTGCAATAACAATGCTGGGATTTCCCGCAAATGCCCTAGCAATACCAATGCGTTGCTTCTGGCCACCGGACAACTGCCGGGGTTTTCTAAAATAAAAATCTCTTGGCAGTTTGACTGTATCCAGCAAGGTCATTACATGATCAAAAATTTTCTTTTTATCGGTTTCAATACCAAATTGTTTGATAACACGTGATAGCTGTCCTCCAATGGTATGGCTGGGGTTCAAGGTATCAAATGGATTTTGAAACACCATTTGCAGAGAACGGATCTGTTTTGTAGAACGATCCCTAACGTCTATATTTGAAATATCTTTTCCATTATGTCGTATCTCTCCTTCGGTTCCGGTCTCAAGTCCCATAAGAACTTTAGCAAAGGTGGATTTACCACACCCGGATTCACCGACAATTGCAACGGTTTCACTCTCATGGGCCGTAAAATTCAGCTCTTCATTTGCTTTGACATAACTAACTTTTTTACCAGTAATCAAAGCCATTAATGAGTTGTCTTTTATCTCATAGTATTTTTTCATGCCATCCACATTAAGAACCCTTTTACCGGTTTTAAGTGATTCCTTAGCCTTTTTGCGGACTATCGCATTTTCATGATCAATCTCTTTATACCGTAAGCAGCGGACACGATGATCTGACATGCCGCCATCAACATTCTCCATTTTAAAATGTTTTTTATCACACAAACCTTTTTTAAAATGATCACATCTGGGGCCAAAATAGCATCCTTTTGGCCGTTCAAACGGCAGGGGCAACTGCCCTCGGATCGGTTTCAGAGGCGCAGCATTTTTATCTGCAGTTGGCAGGGGGATACAGGAAAAAAGGCCGTGGGTATAGGGATGTTTCGGCCAGGTAAAAAGAGATTTTATGGTGCCTTCCTCTACTACTTCTCCGGAATACATCACAAAGACCCTATCGCAGGTTTCCAAAATCAACCCCAGATTGTGTGAGATATAAATCTGAGATGTGCCGAATTTATTACTTATATCTGCAATCAATTTTACAATACCGGCCTCCACGGTGACATCCAAGGCAGTGGTGGGTTCATCTAGTAGTAATAAAGAGGGATTAGACAAAAGTCCCATGGCAATGACAACCCGTTGTTGCTGTCCACCGGATAACTGATGGGGATACGATTCCATTACCCGTTCAGGATCTGGCAGTTTGACATCCTTTAGTATTTGTAATGATCTCTTGCGTGCTTCTTTTTTGGAAATCTTCTCATGGGCCAAAGGCACTTCCATAAGTTGAGTGCTGATTTTAAGACTAGGATTTAGAGAGGCAAAAGGCTCCTGATAGATCATCGATATTTCTGAACCCCGAATGCTGCGAAGTTCATTCTGGCTCAACGTGGTTAGATCACGGCCATTAAAGGTTATGGAGCCGCTTTTGATGCCGCCGTTAGCACCCATGTATTGCATAATGGCCATGGCAACCGTGGATTTACCACAACCTGATTCCCCGACAATACCGATGGTTTCACCAGGTTTAACCGTCAGAGAAAAATCAACTACGGCTGGTATTTCTCCGGCTCGTGTATAATATGAAATACATAAATCTTTACAAACTAATACTGGGTCTTGTTTATCATTCATGATTTATTACCTTTTAATCTCGTAATGAGATTTCTCGCAATCCGTCTGCCAATAGATTAAACCCTAGAATCAATGAAGATATGGCTATACAGGGAAACAGGGTCATATGGGGGAAAACCATAGCCATCTGACGTGTTTCATTAACCATTCCGCCCCAGTCCGGATCCGGTGGCGGCAGGCCAAGGCCTAAAAAGCCAAGAACACCTATGGTAATGATGACATACCCGAGACGCAGGCAGGCATCCACGATAAGCGGCCCCCTGGCGTTTGGTAGAATCTCAAACAACATGATTCTCCAGTCGGATTCACCACGGGTTTGGGCAGATGCCACATAGTCACGATTGCGAAGGTCTAAGACAAGTCCTCTTACAATACGCATGATCCCAGGAGAGGAAGCAAAAGTAATGGCAATCACAATATTGAACCCCGAAGAACCAATGGTTGCAATAACAATGATATAAAGTACCAATACAGGGAATGATAAGACAATATCTGCAATACGGGATAGGATGTCATCCACCAGACCACCGCGATATCCCGCCATGAGCCCCATTGAAATTCCCACAGCATACGCACACACAGTGGCAATGGGGGCGTAAAACAGTACAGTCTGAGACCCCCAAATAATACGGGACAAAATATCTCTACCCATATGGTCAGTACCCATCCAAAATGTCTTCCCTGAGGCTGAAACCACTCCTGGCGTGGCAAAGGGTTGAATCGCTGCATTGGGGTCAAATGGTGCGATTAATGGTGCAAAAATTGCAACAAACACCCAGAATAAAACCAGGAAAGCCCCAATCATGCCCACCCAGCTTTCTCTCAGAAGTCCAAAGGATTTTATGAGACGCCAGATGGTTGCACCATAACTCACAGAGGGCATTTCAGTAATTGATTTGGTTGTCATTTAAAGATCTCCTTAACTGGTAACTACTCAGCCAACACCTGATAGTTGGCATAACACTGAACTGTAATCGTTCCGATGTGCTTCTATTCGTTCATTTGGACATTCGAAGCATAGTTTACTATGTGAGAGAGTCCTAATGTGTGAAGATGGGGCAGCAGAATAATTACCTTAACTGAAACGTATGCGGGGGTTAAGAAAGGTATAGCCAATATCCGCCAAGGTTTGGGAAGTCACTGCCACAACCACTGCTACCATTGCACAGGCTTCTAAAAGGGCAATGTCGTTGTTCAGGGAAGCTTCTAAGAGCAATGCCCCAAACCCTTTATAAGCAAAGAAAAATTCCACAACAATAACGCCGGATAGAAGCCAGTTGATTTGTAACATAATGACGGTGAAAGGAGCAATTAAAGCATTACGCAACGCATGCCTGATAATCACCTGTCTGTAGGGAAGACCTTTTAAAACCGCTGACCTTATATATTGTGATGTCATTACTTCGGCCATGGATGCTCTTGTCATACGGGCAACATAGCCAAAATCATAAACTACTAGTACCATGGTGGGAAGAATCAATTGTTTAAAATCAAACCCTGACGACATTGAGCTTGTTCCCGGCAGCCATTTTAAACCAAATACAAAAAGGGCAGAAAAAAACACAGCACTGGCAAATTCCGGTACGGACGTGGTTAAAATGCCAAAAACCGATATTGTCCGATCCAGCAGGGACCCCTCCTTCATTCCGGATAAGACGCCCAGAGTTAATGATAAAGGAATCATAATAGCAAAAGTCCAGAATCCAAGAATGGCCGTATTCCATAACCGAGGCAAAAGCACATCCTTTACCGGACTTTTGTAACGAATGGAGGTACCAAGCTCGCCCGTGGCAAAATTACCCAGCCATTGCGTATAGCGTATAACAACCGGCTGATTATACCCATGCTGATCCCTCCACAACTCTTTTTGCTCATCAGAGGCAAAATTGCCCAGCACACGCGTGGCCGGATCTCCGGTAAGACCAGTCTCAAGCAGCAGGAAAAGGATCATGGATACGATAATCATGGTGAAAATCATAAAACCGATTCGTTTCGACAACAACAAGATCATTTCTACTCCTTAGTTATTGGATACACTTTTTTTCAGTAAGGGGGAAGCCCCCTTACTGCGCTTCAGTTTATTGGTAATTAAGCCATAGAAACATTGTGGAAGTGGTAGAAGTAAGCCGGATCCATTTCAAATCCTACCACGTTTTCAGAAACTGCTGTGAAAACAAACAAGAAAAACGGTTGAACTATAACAGCGTCATCCTGCAGGATTTTCTCAACCTTCTTCATTTTAGCTTGGCGCTCTTCAATATTTAATGAAGCTTGCGCATCAGTCAAAGCTGCATCAAAGATTGGATTAGAATAGTTGGATTCGTTCCAAGGTACATCCGATCGATAAGCTAGCTCCAGTACCATTGTACCTAATGGACGATGATTCCAAGTGGTAAGACTAAAGGGTGCCTTATTCCAAATATCCCAATATTTAGCAGTCGGCATTACGTTCATTTTAATATTGATTCCAGCTTTAGCAGCATCTTCCTTTAATACGGCAACTGAATTTTGCTCCCAGACACCAAAAGCATTGCCAACTGTGCAGGTGAGTTCAATGCCGTTGGGATATCCGGCTTCGGTCAGTAGTTTCTTTGCACCAGCAATGTCTTGTTTAATCGGTGGCAGCTCAAAATACTCGGGATGAACGATCGATACATTGTGATGTTCCCCTTCTGTCCCTAATCCCTGGTATGCGATATCTAGCATACGTTTAACATTACAACATTTCTGAACCGCCTTGCGCACTCGAATATCATCAAAGGGCTTTTCGGTAACTTTCATGCGGATAACGCCAGTTTGAGCGGTTGGGGCTGAAACTACATTGATACTAGGAATACTCTTGGCCGCTGCCAGTGTCGTCAGATCAAGATTATAAAGCACGTCCACCTGTTTGGAAGCGATGGCTGCAAGATAAGCACCGGCATCTGTGCCAAGGTCAATGAAACGGATCTCATCAAGATAAACCTCGCCATTCCAATAGGGGGCTTTGCGTTTTTTTAACACGGCAAGTTCACCAACCTTAATTTCAGAAAGCGTGTATGGTCCAGTGCCCACCGGATTTTTACTAAAATCCCCACCTTCTTTTTCAAAATCGCGGTGAACTATGGCCGCAGGATAATTATACAGGTTTTCAGGAATTGACAAAACCGGTGTAGCCAAATTGAGTCTTACTGTATGATCATCTATTTTTTCAACTGCATTTTTAATCATGCGCTTGATCGGCTTGCCTTGTTTATCTTTCGTGCCTGTCTCTTCAAGCATAGCACCGAACATCCCCTGGTTGGAGGAACCGGTTTTCGGATCGAGCCACCGTGTAAAGTTGAACACCACATCGTCTGCAATAAAATCGTCGCCATTTGACCATTTGACACCTTTACGAAGGTGAAAAACCCATGTTTTCAGATCATCCGATGCTTCCCAGCTCTCTGCCAGTGATGGCCTGGTGACATTATCAGGGCCTGTTTCCGCAAGGTACTCAACGATATGTCGAGTAACAACAGACTGTTTGCCCGATGGAAATGTTGCAGGATCTGTTAATTCCTGTACCTCCATACCGAATTTCAAAATCCCACCCTTTTTTGGGTCAGCATAGGCCGTTGAAACCAGAGCAGGTAAAATATTTTCACCCAGTATTGAACTTGCAAGACCATAGGCAGCGGTGACAGATATACCTAAAAGCGTTGTTGTTCGTAAAAACTCCCGCCTAGAACATTTGCCTTCTGCAAGGCTTTTTTCCATTGTTTTAACACCGGGATGCACTCTTTTTGTTGATAGGTTGTCGTTTTTTTCGGCCATAGTTGAATTCCTCCATTAGAAGTGAAAATTCTGTTAAAATTGGCATCCACAGCTCCTTTTAAAAATGACCCATGGTATGCTACAGCTACTATATCAATAAGTTCCTGCTAGGTGACATGTCTATTCTGAAACTAAGCGGATAAAGTTTTACCAAGTTTGGCAGCAGACCCTGCGTCCGATGCAAATCCATCAGCTCCGATTTCATCAGCAAAGGCCTGTGTCACGGGTGCTCCACCGACCATGATTTTCACCTGATCTCTTAAATCTGCTTCAACTATGGCATCAATGGTCTGTTTCATCATGGGCATGGTGGTGGTTAAAAGAGCTGAAAGGCAGACAATTTGTGCATCTTTTTCCTTGATCTGGGCGACAAAGTCTTCAGGTGCAATATCAACTCCGAGATTGTGAACCGTCATGCCTGCACTTTCCATCATCATGCCCACAAGGTTTTTGCCGATGTCGTGAAGATCTCCTTTAACGGTTCCGATAATAACATTACCCCCTCTGGCACCTTCATCTTCACTCATCAATGGTTTTAAAATAGTGACGCATTCACCCATCGCCTTGGCAGCCATGAGGACTTCAGGGATGAACATGTCTCCATTTTCCATTTTATCGCCTACAATATCCATTCCGGCAATAAGACCTTGATTCAGGATGTCTCCTACAGGTATACCATCAGCCAGTGCAGCATTGACCAACTCGATCGATTTGTCCCTGTCACAGCTTACCAAAGCATTTATCATAGCATTAAAATCTGTCATTTTTTTCTCCTATCCAATGATGGCGTCGTAAAAACTCGCTATCTCTAAGTTGACCTTTTACGAGCTTGTCAATAACTGTTATCCTTTTTGTAATTTAGCAAAAATTTCTTTTTCGCCTTCTCTCTTTAAACGATCCAGTTCTGATAGGATCTTGTCACTCAAAGT
>JAOZTO010000141.1 GCA_029942265.1 Desulfocapsa sp. | reverse complement strand
TGATCCGGCTTGTGAACTATATTTGTTCATATGTGAACAAGCCAGATCGAACGAAGATGGGGTGCTAGCCGAATATTTACCAAATTTGTTGTTGTGATTTGCCCAAAGAAGTACTCGGAGTACAAGTGATACTATATCATTTTGTTGCTTTTTTTTTCGTTTGGTCAATGACTTTTAGTTACCTAGAAGATACCGGAAGAGCAACAAATTCAAGGAGTTCACGATGCAAAAAAAAGATTCAGATGTAACAGAGCGCCGAGAGAAAGAAATTTGGGGTGAAACGTCGCTAATGAGTCGTTCCCATATCGACCAGAACACATATTTAAACTGCTGGTGTCCCCACTGTAAAAAAAGTTTAAATGAAGATGACAAGGCTGTATTTCAGATCATCAACAGCGAGGGGCAGGTAGGAATTAGCAGAGTGTCACCATATCTCAATATTCTGGATCGGGAAAGTACCATACATGTTGAAGATGATGAAGAGCTGGCCGATGTGCGATGTCCCCATTGCCAGGTATCTCTTATCGTGCAGAATCAGCTCTGTAAATTGGATAATTGTAAGCTCATGTGGTTTTACGTCTCGATTTCCAATTCAATAAAGCTGAAACTCGTTGTTTGTATCCGCCGTACATGCCGCTGGTACGAGATGAGTAAAGAGGATAACGAACGCCTCATTTTAAGGGAAAGCTATGAATGGTAACATCCCAAATCGCCTGAATTGGACACGATCATTGACGGTCGTTATGATTCTTGCAGTCATTGGCGTCATCGTCGGCTATTTAGCGGAAACCAGCGAAGAGAAAACAGACCGGGTGTATCTCGTTAATAGCGCCGGTTCGGTACTCTTCGATCATGAGAAACACAAAACGTCCGCTGATTCATGTGCTGCATGTCATCACGAACTCTACAGTGCAGCACAAGCCACACCATGCGCAGAGTGCCATGACGATGAATTTGTGGTTGAAGATTACGATCATGCCGATTTAAAAGAAATGCATAGTCGTGACTGTGCTAGGTGTCATGAACAGAGTGGGGACAACGACCAGGCAGTATCGTGTCGAGAATGTCATCCCGGCACTGCAAAAAATGCTACAGTAACAAACACTTGTGCCGAATGTCACGATGATAGCTATTCACCAGAGATGATGGATCACGATGAACTTACAGAAATAGACGAACACTCCTGTCTGGGGTGCCATTTTCCCAAATCAGTATCAGAAGTTTACCATGTAAACTGCACAAATTGCCACTTGGAAACCCTTCCTGACAGATTTGCCAAAACTGGCGGAGACGTGTCGTGTGGGGCATGCCACTTACGATAAGGATGTTGTAATGCTGGGACTGTTTAATATATTTAATAAGAAACCACTGGTACCTCATTTAAAGGATTTTGACCCTGTTATCCAACAAATTGAAGATCCTGATCAGGTAGTAATTCCACTGAATTACCTTGGTCGGATACGTTATGTTGCAACTGTTAAGGTCGGCGATCCTGTTCGCAGGGGCCAGATTATTGCTAGGTCAAGAATCGGAAATTGCGTGTGTGCCACCATTAACGGCACAGTTAAAGATATCAGCACTGTCTGGACGGCTCAGAGTTTTCATTCGCCTGCGATTATCATAGAAAACAATGGTGATCAATCTATGGTATCCGAAGCAGTATTGGACGGGGCTGTTGCTACAGACGATGTAGAAGTGGCAATGAACAGGCTGCGTTCTGCTGGAGTTACTCCTCCATGGAGTTTATCCGGTCGTGAATACGATGACACTGACAAAGAGATTTCGGCTCTTCCTCCAGTTGAAACTGTCATCATCACAGGAGTGCGTCCGGAAGATACCATGCTAACCTCGCAACTTCTCCTGGAACAAAACTGTGATAAAGTTGCAGATGGCCTCAAGAGAATACGTGAATTACTTCCTGGTGCCAGAATCTGCCTTACAGCTCCTGAGCATCTCAAATCATTGTCTGATTCTACGTTCTCCCACTTGGCTGATATTTATATCCCTCCAGAGCATTATGCAGGACGTATCGAACGGGAAGTTGTGACACAAATCCTAGGTCGCCGGATTCCAAGTCGGGAAAGCTATCGTTATCATGGTGTTGCTGTTCTTGACGTGGAATACCTACTGGCTATGGTGGATGCACTGGATGGAAGATCTCCTTTTATACAAAAATGCCTCACCATAAGCGGCCCTAATATTGATACCGCAGTAACCGTCCGGTTTCCAATGGGCAGTTCCATTAAGCATGTACTTGACAGCCAGGGGCTTAAGGTCTCCGATTTCACCCGACCTGTAGTTGGGGGAGCCATGACAGGATTTGCCCAATATTCAGAACTAACCCCCCTAACCTACAACAGCGGACTTTTTCTCATTGATGAAAAAATTGTACCATTTGATACCATTGCACCGTGCATTAACTGCGGAAAATGTACCCAAGTATGTCCTATGAACATTCAGGTACATATGATAAACCGGATGATAGAGTTCGGCCAGCTTGAGTCCGCTAAAGAGCTTCACCCGGAAGCATGCTACGAATGCGGTTTGTGTGCAGATGTGTGTCCGGCTGAGCGCCCAATCGTTCAACTCTTCCATTTTTGTAATCATGAAATGGTGCATGGTGAACGCCACAACTGGACAACGGGAGATGCTACCCTATGAAAAGACTCAAAGTATTTCAGCAATCAACATCACCGGATACGCCCATGCTTGATGTGGCAGTTGGCCCACATCACCGAATAGGTACTGGACTAGCCACTGTGCATCAGATCTGGGTGATTGCCCTGTTGCCGGCTATGGCCGCAAGCCTGTATTTTTTTGGGCCTGCTGCTCTTCGGGTATTTTGCCTGTGTGTTTGTTTTGCCGTTGCCTTTGATCTGCTGGCTGAAAAAATTTCCCCTTCACGAGATCTTACTTCAAACTGGAGTAGTGTCAGCTTGGCCTTACTCCTTGCCTTTATGTTACCCTTAAATGCCCCTTGGTGGCTGATCCTTATGGGGTGCTTTTTGATGGTGATTGTAGCTAAGAAATTTTTTGGTGGAGTGGGAGCATACCCGGCTCATCCTGCTGTCCTTGCCATTGCCATCCTGCAACTCTCATGGCCTAGCCGCATGGATCATACAAACGCACTGAAATCCATGGACTGGTCTGTCACCATGATCGAGCCACTAAGATTGTTGAAATCCATGGGAGTCACAGCCGAATCCCACTATAATTTGCTGGATCTTTTCCTTGGCCGCCAGATCGCTGGTGTTGCAGAAGGTATGGTACTTTTTATCCTCATAGGAGGCATGTTTCTCCTGTTGATGCGCGAAATCCAATGGCAGCTTCCTGTCGGTTTTATAGTTGGAATATTAGCTATTGCAACACCGTTGTATTTGTCTAATCCTGACGATTTTGTTTCTCCTTTGTTTTATCTTTTAAGTGGTGGAACACTGTTTGTAGCATTTTTCCTAATTACTGATCACAGTACGTCACCGGTAAATAAACTCCCTCTGTTTCTTTACGGAATGCTGGCTGGAGTTCTACTGATACTCATCCGAGTATACTCAAAACACCCTGACGGTTTCGTCTATGCCGTTCTTCTTGCAAATTTATGTTTCCCACTTCTGGATATGATTAAACCGAAAGTTAAGGGAGCTAAAGATGTCTGATATCGTTCGTATGGTTGTTGTGCTTTCCCTTATTGCCGGAGTCTGTTCTACAGCACTCACTGCGGCCAATATTTTGTTGGGACCACAGATTGAAAAACAGACCGATTTATATGTCCGTGGGCCTGCTTTGGAAAGGCTTTTTGGAAAACCGGCAGCGGAGGTTCTGGGAAATAAGGTTATCATTACTGCTGGTGAACAGGAAATTCCTGTATTCTTTACCCGAGAAGATCAGACTGTGTCCACTCTGGCTATTGAAGCAATCGGTAAGGGCGGATTTGGCGGAGACCTGAAAATCATGGTAGGTATCGATCTTGGTGCCGGGAACATGACGGGAATGGAAGTAGTAAGCCACAGTGAGACACCTGGTTTAGGTGCACGAATTGAAGAGATTAGCTTTCGTCGTCAATGGAAAGGATTGCCTGTAAGTGATACAGTGGCGTTGATCGATGATGGTGGCACACTTGACGCTATCAGTGGAGCCACTACAACGTCAGGAGCTGCGGTAAGAGGAACCAACGAGGCACTACTTTTTGTCCGTGACTATCAGGATGAAATTCTTAAAACAATCTCAGAGCTTAAGTAAATATTCGGCTAGCACCCATGTTCGCTTGATCCGGCTTGTTCACATATGAACTAATATAGTTCACAAGCCGGATCAAGCGAACATGGGGCACTATCCAAACATTTACAGTTCAGTGGTTGAGCCTATTTTTGAATCGAACCCGAATGTTTACAAGATTAAGGAGGATTTATAGCAATGGGACAAAAACTACTTTCAACACTCACAGCAGGATTGTGGAAACGGATTCCACCGTTTCGCCTGGTTCTCGGTTTGTGCCCGGCACTTGCGGTAACCATGTCGGCGGAAAACGGGCTCGGAATGGGGATAGCAACTGCATTTGTTTTGACCCTCTCCAATGGCGCTGTCTCGGCTCTTAGGAATATTATCCCGAGTAAAGTGCGCATCGCCTCATATATTGTTATTATTGCTACCCTTGTTTCGATTGTTGAAATACTCATGAAAGCCTACTTTTTTCCACTTGCTGAACAGCTCGGTATTTATATTCCACTCATCGTGGTGAACTGTATTGTACTTGGAAGAGCTGAAGGGTTTGCATCCAAGAATCCACCGCTTATTTCAATGATTGATGGCCTAAGCGTTGGTGCCGGATATGCACTATCACTGACTCTTATCGGATCTGTGCGAGAAATATTTGGTGCTGGGTCATGGTTTGGTATGCCAGTTTTCGGAGAGTCGTTTGAGCCAATGACTTTTCTGGTGTCGGCACCAGGTGCGTTTGTAACCATTGGCGCTTTGCTTGCTCTGCAAAATCTCTACTCTCGCTGGCGCGGTGAGAAATTCATACAGGGATAAAAGGAAAAAGGAAAATTCATGGATCTTATTTATTTGGCAATATCGGCTACTTTCGTTAACAATATTTTGCTTGCTCAGTATCTTGGAAACTGTCCTTTTCTTGGAGTCTCCAAAAAACTGGGAACTGCGGTTGGAATGGCTGCGGCCATCTTATTTGTGACGATTTTGGCGTCAGTTTTTACTTGGTCAGTTTTCACATATATTCTAAAACCTTATAAACTCGAATTTCTGCAAACACTCACTTTTATTCTGATTATTGCATCTCTTGTTCAGCTGGTGGAAATCATCTTAAAAAAGAAGAGTCGGGCTCTCTATAATGCCTTAGGTGTTTATCTTGCCCTCATAACAACAAACTGTGCTGTCATGGGTGTTGCCCTGCTAATTGCAAAGAATGAGCTTTCATTTATTGCAATGCTCGTTTTTTCAAGTGCTAGTGCTATTGGCTATGGTTTGGCCTTAATTCTTTTTGCCGGTATTCGTGAAAGACTTGTATTGTCAGCAGTACCACAAAGCATGCAGGGTACTGCAATTGCACTTGTAACTGCCGGGATCATGGCACTTGCTTTTATGGGCTTTCAAGGAATGGCCTCTTAAGGCACGAAAAGGAGATTTATTGTGATAGCGCCGATATTCCTGTTGGTCGGAATCGCCTTTATGGCGGCCATTATTCTGGGCATAGCAGCGAAAGTTTTTTATGTAGAAGAAGATCCAAGGTTTGAGGCTGTAGCCGATCTTCTGCCTGGAGCAAATTGTGGCGGTTGTGGTCAGGCTGGATGCAGTGCTGCTGCCGAGGCAATGGTTACAGGTATAATTCCGGTGAACTCATGCGTGGTAGGTGGCAATGAAACCGCCGAAGCAGTCGCAACCTTTATGGGGTATGACGTGACGGGTGCCGAGCCAACACTTGCAGGTGCAACATGTGAGGGCGGATACCGTGCTGCCCGTAAATACAACTATTCAGGTCTGCAGGATTGTCGTGCTGCCCTTCAACTGTATCATGGCTTTGTTCGCTGTGAGAATGGTTGCCTTGGTTTAGGCTCCTGCATGAGGGCTTGTCGTTTCTCTGCAATTGTTATTAATTCGGAGACAGGTCTTCCTGTTTTTGATCCTGAACAATGCGTAGGTTGCGGAAGTTGTGTGGAAGCATGTCCTAAAGGCATCATCTCTTTAATGGGAGAAACTACCAAAATTCTCCATTGGAACCAGTACACACAGTGTTTATCACCTTGCAGGCAACGCTGTCCTGCACAGATTAATATCCCAAAATATTTAGCTCATGCCCGCAAAGGCGAATATGCTGCGGCACTACTGACCGTAAAAGCCAATAATCCCCTCGCGATAGCCACAGGCCGAGTATGCCCGGAACTATGCGCCACAGAGTGTCGCCGTCAGACCCAGGACGATCCGCTTGCCATTAATGCCATCAAGCGTTTTGTTGCCGATTGGGAAAGAGACAGTGGAGAAAGATTACAAGTTCCTATGGCAGATGATACTGGTTTTAGGATTGCAATAGTTGGTGGTGGTCCATCTGGACTTTCAGCAGCATATTATCTGGCAAGACTTGGTCATCAAGTTGAAATTTTTGAAATGATGCCCGAGTTGGGTGGAATGCCCTTTTACGGAATCCCCGATTACCGTTTATCGGAAGAAC
>JAOZTO010000140.1 GCA_029942265.1 Desulfocapsa sp. | reverse complement strand
CCCATTTACCTCGACATCGAACAAAAATGCTATTAAATCAACGGACTCATACATGTTGGTATATCGGGTACTTCGAGATCGTGCAGGGTGGTGTTCATGGAGCGCATACTATTGATCTGCCCAGTTGGCAGGATAAGTCACATACATAAAGCGTGCCTCATCAGGTGTATTAAATGTTACCTTGCTGTTTTTCGGAATAAAAATAATATCTCCCTTGCTTGCACTACTTGTTTTTCCGTCAACAATAATCTCAAGTGTCCCATCAATAATATAATCCACCTCATCATATTTGAGTGTCCAGTCAAATGAAGCTCCTTCTTTCATTTCCATTATTCCAAACATAAGACGAGGACTTTCCTCAATGCTAACCACATCACTAATAAAAACCTTGTCACCCGGTTTACCCGTATCGAATAGTTCTGGAGTCACAGTGGCCGCCTTGACGGTAATAACACCACTTGCAGGATCTACTATTTTTTCAAACCCCTGTGCAGCAGTTGAAAACTGTTCCGCAATGACCCTGCGAATTATTTCTTCAAGTTTTTGTTCATCCAACTTCATAAAAAACCCCTAAGACAAGAAAGGTTGTTATTATTTTGTGTCGAATTTTGGCAAAATCATTTCAACATCACCATGTGGTCGTGGAATAACATGAACACTAACCAATTCACCAACCCGGTCTGCAGCAGCTGCACCTGCATCGGTTGCCGCCTTAACAGCACCAACATCACCACGAACAATCACAGTCACAAGACCACTACCAACCTTTTCTTTTCCAACAAGTTTTACGTTTGCAGCCTTTACCATAGCGTCAGCTGCTTCTATTGCACTTACCAATCCTTTTGTTTCGATCATTCCCAATGCGTTCATAACTGACTCCTTAATTATTTATTTGTTTAATGACTAGAAGACAGATCCGTGTGATCGTCTCTTCATCTGTCACCTGGTGTTCATCTTTTAATAAAACTGCTATGCGCCTGGTCAACGCAGTGATCATCTCTTGCGAAGAGTCATTCTGTTCCGCTACAGATTTAGGCACTTCTACAGACAAAGCCTGTTCTTTATCAACTGGTTTTTCTGGTTTTGCGTACACCAAAGAAATACCCTCGGTTTGCAGATAATCCTTCACACCCGGCGGGATAATAAAAGTCCCGTCCATATACATGGATTGTGTCTCTCGGTCTATGTACTTCTCGATATTATGCAGTCCTAATAATACTTTTGCCATGATCTCTACCTCCCCCCGAAAGAACTGTACGCATAAGCGCAGAATCCGGGGATGGAATTATTATTTTTTCAAGAAGATTCCTGCCTAGCATTTCCTCTGCAGCACTGGTTCCAGCTTCAACATCAGCCACATCTCCATTTACAATGAAATATGATTTTCCGTTGATTCCCTGACCACAGACAAGTTTTAACAATGTAACAGTTGCGGCTTTAACAGCAGCATCTGCAGCACTTATGCCAAAGATAACATTTCTACATTCTACAATTCCAATAGCCGCATGTTCGGCTACCGAATACCGCATGGATAGGGCATCGATTACTTTATTGCTCACTCTGGATAATGTGTGGTGTGATGAGACTTTTTTCTCTGCCTGCTGCGCTATATTCATCGCTTCACCTACCGCTGCACGATCACCAGAAACCAAGATCATAAATCGTCCGGAACAGATTGTTTTTGCACGTAACAGGTCAACATCGGCCTGTTTAAGCATCGCATCGGCCAAGCTAATTCCAAAGGCAATCGATCTTGTTTCTACGAGTCCAAGGCTTGTCATCAATTATCCTGTAGTTCAACTGCATCAACAATACCAACGATTGTTGCATCAATGGGTACTTCTTTATCCAGACAGGCGTTTCTTGCAGCACTGCCGGTTGCAACAATGACTTTTTCACCAACACCTGCGCCAACAAAATCTGCTGCCACGAATTCTTCAGCACCTTTCGTGCCTGAGTCGTTAAGACGTCTGACTATCATAAGCTTCACACCGGTAAGGGCTTCATCTTTTCTAGTTGCCCATACACTGCCGATCACCTTACATAAAATCATCTTACTCCTCCGGCAATCCTTTGTATTTCGATGGACTGCTGTTTTGCAAAATCGAACGCCAATGCGGTTACACAGCACCTTTTAGAAATCTCAAGGCAACTAACACCATCATTGTTTGCCTGTGCAATATCAGCTTCTGTGACAACACTGCCGGTAAATCGACACGAAAACTCCCGCTCTGTTTTTAGTGTGCGTACCCCGAATTCTTCAAGTGTTGCATGGTATTTCTTGTACAGTTGTATAAGTGCAGAAGGTGCAGATTGCTCAAATTGTTGATATTCAAACTCTGCAATTTCAACCTTTTTGCCACTAAGAAGAACCTGTCTCAACTCGGACATCAGTTTGCTACCACCTTTTCCCATAGCAAGATCGACCATCTGATCAATAGAAAGACAAGGAAAGATAAATCGGTCAATCTGATCCACCGACCATGAATCATCCACATACGCCAGACAATTTTCTTTATTTTTCAACCACTGCAAAGCTTGGGGTAAATCTTTATTTCTTCTGGCAAAGAGCAGAATCGTTTTCTGTGCTTGAGGTTGACGAAGTTCATTAAGAACCAACCGGGATATGTCCTGCACTAGTTTTTCAAGATCCATGGCCATGCTCATTATAAGTCCGTTGTTTGCATAATAACGGCAGAAGTTCCATTAATGCATCCGCAGCCATTCCCTTCATCAAGATCGATATGCATGGCCAGCTTGAAATTATCACTAACTCTTACCAAGACATCTTCCATGATTACAGGTCGTTTACCTTGAACATGCACTGAAACCATATCCCCATCCGATACTGCAAACCTTGTACTGTCTGCGCTTGGCATATGAATATGACGACCTGCAACGATCACTCCCTGCTCAAGGCTGATAATACCATAAGGTGAAGCGAGTACTATGCCGGGTGTGTCTAAAATATCTCCGCTCTGCCTGAGAGGCGTATCGATTCCTAATGTTCGTGCATCAGTCATCGAAATTTCTACCTGAGACTCTTTTCTCACAGGTCCGAGTACTGCTACTCTATCGATGATTCCCTTCGGGCCAATTAAACGCAGTTTTTCGGCACAAAGAAACTGGCCGGGTTGCGACAACTCACGCTCACTTGTCAGTGTTCCATTAAACAGTTGATCAACGTCTTCCTGACAGAGATGGACATGACGAGCCGATAGTTCTACAGGGACGGTATTTTCTTCCGATGAACTCAGTTCTGCCATTACCTTCTGAACAATTTCACCTATCAGTTGGTCATTAAGCAGCATATCAGTTTCCTTTCCTGTATTTTTCCGCTTTGCATTTAAGCATCAGGATATACACAGCGCTACTCATACGATTGAGAGCTTGAATAATAGTAGCTCCAGCCGGATGATCACCTGCCATAAATGCCTTTACTGCCACCAGTTCAATTTCCCGTACCGTTGATCGTAAATGATTCAACTTTAGCAGTATTGAATCCATATCAAGTCCAGGAAGAATATGGCCAATACCATAGTATTTTCTTGGATTATGAGAATGGGAACGCAATTCATCAGGGCTTAACGAAAAAACAGATCTTTCAACTAAAGGTTTTTCTAATACCTCAGCCTGAAGGATAGTTCTGGCCCAGTCGAGTAATTCAGCCACATCATCACCGAGTTGCGAAGAATAAGCATTCGCCTGTTCGTGCAAGAGAAGGATTTCAGATTGCAAACTGTCAAGACGCCCACGAAACTCAATAAGGATATCATCTTTTGCTACGAGAGTATTGCCGCGAAGCTGAGTCATATATTCGGGTTTTACTTCGTATTTCTTTTTACCGTCTGCTGAGACATATTCTTCTCGTGTAACCGTATAGGAGATACCATCATCCTCAGCATTCTCAGCCCTCAAATTTGTTTGGGGTAGCTTCTTGTCTGCCAACAACTCCACTCGCTGTTCCTGAAGATATTGCCTTGCTGCGGGGGTAATAATCATCCCACGTCTAAGACAAAATTCTTTGGGACGGTTTTTTTGCCTGATCCACCTACGGAGATATATTTCTGTAATTGCTTTCATCGCTACACTCTGCCTGTTCCCTATTTCATGCTCTGTCGTAATTCAGCAAGTACTCGTTCAGCAATCTTATTTATGTCAATAGCACACGCTTCACTTTCGACCCGTGGTGTGCTCGGCTTCCAGTTAACTCCATAGGCAACTTTTCGGATATTAATCAGATGGCTCGCATCAACATTATCAGAAATTGAACTCCCTCCTACAGCCCCACAGCCAAGCGTTAAAGCCGGAGTCAGATTAGTGCTCAGTCCTACAGCACCATGGGTGGAAGGGGTATTAACAAGAAGACGTGAAACCGGTTTTTTCAAGGCAAATTCACGAATGATTTCTTCATTCTCACTGTGAATTGCAAGAGAATGGCCAATTCCGCCGTTAGCCAGAAGTTTGAAACATAATTCACAAGCTTCGTGCCACGTTTCAACTTCATAGAATCCCATAAGCGATGTTAGTTTTTCTTTGGAGAATGGGTAGTTAGGACCGACACCAGGCTCATCAGAAATGAGTAATCGGGTTGATTCTGGAATGGTAATACCTGCAAGTTGTGCTATAAAATTGGCAGTCTGACCTACAATTGCGGGATTCATGGCTCCGTTGGGACGTTCCATGACCTTTTTCACCTTTTCGAGTTCTTCACCTTCAAGGAAATATCCTCCACGTTTAACCAAACTTTCCCGCACCTGTTTGGAACTCACCTTCTCTACAATAATAGCCTGTTCAGATGCGCAGACTGTTCCATTGTCAAAGAGTTTAGATTCAAGAATCATATCAACAGCCAAATCAATATCTGCTGAACGTTCAATAAAAACAGGAACATTACCAGCACCAACTCCAAGAGCCGGAGTACCTGAGCTGTACGCTGCTTTCACCATTGCAGGTCCACCGGTAGCAATAATCAGATCTGCTTCTTTCATCAGTTCCTGTGTTCCATCCAATGATGGATAACACATGACAGTCACCAGGTTTTCATCAAGGTTTTGTTCCCTGATGACACCTTGAATCATCTCCACCGTTTCCCGTATACAGTTTAATGCACTCGGATGAGGACTGAAAACCACTGCGTTTCCTGCCTTTAAAGCAATGATAGCTTTGTATATAGTGGTGGATGTAGGATTAGTGGACGGTACAAGAGCCGCAATTACGCCAACCGGAGCCCCTATTTCAATAATTTTCTTTTCACGATCTTCACTAATAATGCCGATGGTCTTTATGTCTTTTACATGAGCCCATACTTTTTCACTGGCAAGCAGGTTCTTCTGAACCTTATCCTGCCAACGGCCAAAACCAGTCTCTTCAACCGCCAATTTGGCTAGTCTTTCAGACTCCTGCATACTTTTTTGGCATATAGCTTCAACGAGTGTATCCACCTGTTGTTGATTACATTTTGCCAGATCAGTTAGGGCTTCTCTTGCGCACCTTACCAATGTTCTTGCTTCCTGGATTGACAGTAAATCTCTATCAACCATGGTCAACACCTCTTTTCTGATAGTATTTCAATATACTTTCAATAAGATTACTTTTTCTAGCCGATCGTATTTCCTTGCGTGGCATAGTAAAGCCATCGAGTTCCCGTGCAATATTACGCAAGACCACAACACTCATTTCCTGTAACTGCTCAGCCTTGGAAAATTCAATATTCACTTCCTCGGTAGTCTCAACGGGACAAGCATCTTGTTTAACGCTGTCATTGCAATTTTCGTGTTCTGCACCAGATAACTGCTCCAGTCCCTCTGCCGGCCTGGCTATAACTGTTGTAGACACAACCTGTCCCAATCGCTCAGCAGCATCCTTGCCAGCATCCACCGAGGCTTTAACTGAACTGACATCACCTCGCATCATGATTGCAACAAGTCCTGCACCTGCCATTTCCATGCTTTCCAGAGTAACATCTGCAGTTTTCAATGCGGTATCAGCAGCTTCAATAGCCGGTACCAGCCCCAAAGTTTCAATGATTCCCAAGGATTTTTCGCCCATTAGAACCTCATCGGATTTTCAGCTACAAAATCAACAGCTTCAGCAAAAGCCTGACACGCCGCCATACACGCCGATTGGCTGCCTGTAAGAAGGCCACCACCAAAGTTAGTTTCCGAAGGTGGACCAAAAAATGAAGCCATCTTCACATCAGCTGCTTTCATTGCAACATCAAGACCATACATAGCCTCAATTGGAGGTGCAATGAGATAGGCCAGGGATTCCCCTTCTGCAACTCCTGCCATATCTGAGAGATAGCTACCAGTTCTTGAGATACAATGAGCAAAATAGCATATGGAATCGTCTTCATTGGAGCTGTAGAAGGCTGCTCCCTGCTCTATACACTCAATAGCTGCATTGATTCCACTTTTGACCTCAGCTGGGCTAGGGCCTGCAAGAATACCAATAAATTCACCTGCTAACTTAGAGTTGGCATTCACAGCCCCTCCATAAAACGACTTAGCATACGCTACAACAACTTCGGCCTTTTTGGTCGCCTCATCAAGTGCGGTATATGCCACATCATCGATATCACATGTGAAAATCCCAACACTACGATGTTTTGGATCAACACCCAACTCTCTAGCCATATCGCTGTTGAGATTTGGGATCATCTTTATACTCAAAACATTTGCCCGCAACACATCACCCTTCATCTCTTGCTACCTCCATATTAATAACGTAAATATTCGGCTAGCCCCCCATCTTCGCTTGATCCGGCCTGTTCACATATGA
>JAOZTO010000139.1 GCA_029942265.1 Desulfocapsa sp. | reverse complement strand
TACCATCGCAGTAAAGAGTTCAGGGGATATGAAATCGAACAATCCCCTGAATACGGTCAAGTTCAGCCAAAGATTGGGCATATATGATTCGTGCCCGATATTCATCAGCTACGGCGGCTGAATACGCTTCCTGGGCCACAAGAACATCATATGTTGTTGCTCGACCTACATCAAATTTAATCTGTTCCGCTTCCAGTCGTTTCTCTGAAAAAATAGTGGTTTTGCGAGTGGCCTCAATGGCTTTTAAGCTGAGTTTTATGTCTCGGACTGTCTGTCGTGCAAGGCTTCGTGTCTGTTGACGCAGAAGGTCAGCGCTGGTTTTGGCACGTTTGAGAAGTGCTTTAGCCTGTCGATATTGTCCTTCTGCGGTACTGTTTTCAAGAGAGTGTGAAAAATTAACTCCGACCTGCCAGCGTGTGTCACTATCACTTGTTAGTCGATCAACAGCGTTTCCATAACTCGCTTCATTCCCAGTAAGACCCATAGAGCCGAAAAGATTAAGTGAGGGCAAGGTATTGTTTCTCATGGAGAGACTGGTTATTTCGGCAGCGTCCGTTTTCATATCCGCTGCTCGAATATCGGGACGATTGGTAAGAGCTCTTTCCAGGACGCTACTGAGATCTGGAATTTCTTTAACTATTTGCGGTCGATCCGTTGGTGTTAAGGCTCTACTCCAATCTTCATTGTTCAGCAAATAACGGAGGGTATCCTCGGCTACACCCACAGCACGTTCGCCACCTATAAGGTTCTGTTCCCTTCTCGCAACCTCTGCCTGGGGTTGATATATTTCAACATCTGCAAGCAGACCTGTCTCAATTTTGGTGCTAGTTTCTGTTTCCAGCTGTTTGGCGAGAGTGAGAGATAATTCAAGAACTTCGATATCCTGCCAACTGGAAACAAGTTCCCAATAGGCTTTTCGTACTTGAGATGTTAGCTCTGCTGCTTCCCGATGAACCAGAAAAATAGCTGTTTCAACGTTTTTTTCCGCTGCCCGAATGCCTGCTGTCTGTACTTCACTTCCCAATCCTTTGAGAAGAGGTTGGCTGATTGTTAAATCAACACCACTGCTATACAGGGGGGTGATGAGTGCATAACTGGAATTATTGCTGTTATAGCCATTGTTCCAAGATAGGCCAAGCTCTGTTCCTGTGGTAAGGCGTTTGGAGACAGAAGCGTTCAGGGAGTGTGCATCTTCATCAAGGATCCCGTTTTGTACAATAGGGGTGAGGCGTGTCTTTCCGGTTCCAACGCTTGCTTCAAAGAGATTGTCGAATATACCCTGTTCAGCCTCTGTTGCACCTCGTGCGATCTCAAGATCCTGCCTGCTTAACTGCACACTAAGGTTGTTTGCAAGTGCTGTTTCAATGGCTTTGTTGAGGCTGAGTTCTACGGGCTTATCCTGACAGAGCGCAGATAGTGGCTGGATGAAAAAAACTGATAACCCAATCGTAATAGAGATTACTTTCAAATACTTTTTATAAGATCCAGGATGGTGTTGTCTGATTCTAGTTGTCATCATTTGCCTCATACGATTCTCCGGCAAGAAAAGAATAGGGACGCCAGTAAGTTTTATTTATCCAAGCTCGAATTTTCTGCTGTTGCTCAAGGAAACGATACAGAAGAAAATAGAGGCTTGGAACCACCACCAGAGTTAAAAAGGTAGCCACAATCAGCCCAAAAATAACTACTACAGCCATGGAACGCCACCATTGGCTGGATTCACTGACCCATGACATGGTTAAGTGTGTGAAGTCATAGGAAATCCCAGTAACCATGGGAACCAGACCAAGTATGGTGGTGATTGCTGTCAGTAATACTGGTCGTAAACGAGTGGCACCAGCTGCCATAACAGCTTCTTTAACAGCCATACCACGTTCACGGAGCTGATTGGTATAATCAATTAGAACGATGGCATTGTTCACCACAACTCCTGCAAGGGAAATAACGCCAACTCCTGTCATGATAATACCAAATGGTTGTTTAAAGAGCATCAGACCAAGAAATGCACCACCAAGTGACAGGATAACAGAAGTCATAATAATAAAAGGCTGACCTACGGAATTAAATTGCGTTACCAGGATCAGGAAAATAAAGAATAGTGCAATAAGAAATGCTTTTCCTAGGAAGGCTTCAGATTCCTGTTGATCTTCAAATTCACCGGTAAAAGAAACCCGATATCCAGGTGGAAGTGCAAGGTCTGCAAGTGCTTTTTCCGCTTCAGCTCTGACAACAGGGCTTGGGATTTTGGTTTCATCCACATTAGCTTTTACGGTGACAACTCGTTCATGATTAACGCGAGCAATGTCCCCGAGTGAGCCAGAAATAGAAATTGTTGCAAGAGTCGAAAGTGGCACAGTTACACCGTTGGGCGCAGGTATCATCAACTCATGAAGAACATCAGTGACATGACGATTATCTTCGTCAAGTTGTACAGTAATATCGTAATCCTCGTCCCCTTCACGCAGTGATGAAACAGCAAGCCCGTTATAGGCAGTTTTTAGGGCAAAACCTATCATGTCCGTTGATAGGCCAAAAAGGGCAGCCTTCTGTCTGTCAACTTTTACCTGAACTGATGGGATACCTTCCACAAAATTATCTTGCACATCTTCCACATAAGGAATTTGGCTTAGAGTGTTACGAATGGATCGTGCAATCTCACCAAGTACCTGAAAGTCTTTACCTGCAATTTCTATATTGATGGGAGAACCAGTTGGGGGGCCTTCTGCCTCTGTGGCAATAGTGATTTTTCCGCCTGGAATATCAGCCACCCGTTCTCTTATTTCAATTAGTGTATCATGGGAGGATCTATGTCGATCTGCAAGGTCAAGAAAACGAATACCAACATGATTTGGTGTATTGGCGTCAAATGCTGACCCACCCCCTGTGTCTACAGTAGCTTTCATGTAGATGGTTTCGATATTAGCAAGATCAGACGGCCCAAAATGATCAGCACCGTTTGCATTCTTATGAACTGTAGGCGTCATGCTTTTTTGATACGCCTCAACGGTAAGTACCTCTCCTGTTCCAGCAAGTTCTGCACTTGCAACAGCACCTTCTATACGCTGCATGACACGGTCAACGTAATCAAGATCTGCACCTTCCGGCATGTCAATATTGACATACATGCCTTTGGGATCAATATCTGGGAAGAACTCCTTGGGTTTTTCAAGTCCGATAACCAGTAACCAGCCTTCTATCATGAGAATGAGTATAACAAAGGCGACGGCAATAATGGAAAATGGCTGCCTTAGCGCAACACGTAACAATGCTGTGTAGCCGCGTAGCAGAGGGGTGTTGATCTGAACAGGTTGCTCTTCCGATACATCGTCTCCCAGTTTTCTTTGTGCAACTTTTTTAGGATCAATTTTCAGAAAGATAGAAGCTAGTGCCGGGTTAATAACCATAGCCACAAAGAGCGATGAAGAGAGCGTAATAATAAGGGTCAATGGCAGATAACTCATAAATTCACCCATAATTCCAGGCCAAAAAAGCATGGGGGCGAAGGCAGCAATTGTTGTGAGTGTTGAGCCAATAACAGGAAAGGCAACTTCAGAGGTGGCCTTCATAGCCGCCTCTTTTTTGGGAACACCCTGTTCCATAAAGCGATGGATATTCTCGACAATAACGATTGCATTATCAACAAGCATCCCAAGGGCTAATGTCAAGCTGAATAGAACCACCATATTTAATGTGATTCCCATAAGATAGAGAATCGTAAATGAAAGAAGCATGGAAAATGGGATGGCGAGACTCACAAGGATGGCATTGCGAAAACCCATGGCAAAGAAAATAACGATTACCACCAGAACCAGACCTGAGAGAATATTGTTTTCAAGATCACTCACCATATTGACAATTTCTTTTGATTTGTCTAATACCTTTGTTATCTCAGTCCCTTGAGGCCATGTAGATTGGCTTTTTTTGATGCTTGCATTTACAGCATTTGCAATGGAAATGATATTTTCCCCACTGCGTTTTTTGACGGAAATATTTACAGCCTGACGACCATTTAAACGGGAACGGCTTGATTCTTCTTTGAAGCCATCCACAATATGAGCCACATCTTTTAGATATACCGGATCGCCTTTGTGGGTTGTGAGAACGAGACCGTAAATTTCATCAGGTGTTGTGAATTCACCAGGAACACGTAGTTGAAAACGTCCTTTCCCTAAACGGATAGCACCGCCAGAGGTGTTCTGGTTTTCACTGGAGACTACCTTTTGTAAGGAATTAATGGTTAAGCCGTAATAAGCAAGTTTTTCAGGTAAAACTTCAATACGGATTTCCCGTTCAAGGCCGCCGCTGAGATCCACTTCGAGAACACCTGGGATGGCCTCTATATCATCTTCGAGATGATCGGCTATATCCTTCAAACAGGGGAGGCCGCAGGTTCCCGAAAGAGAAAAAACAATGATGGGCATTTCGGAAAAGTTTACCTCAAAGACAACCGGATCGTCTTCAAGATCATTTGGTAGCTCACCTTTTGCCTCGTCAACCTTGTCTTTTACGTCCTGCAAGGCTTTGTCTATATCGATATCAGTGAGAAACTCGACATTAATTGAAGAAAGTCCCTCTGAGCTTACCGATTGGATTTTTTTAACACCATCGATACCTTTAAGTTTTTTTTCGATCTCTATGGTGATAGAGGTCTCGATATCAGATGGTGAAACACCACGATAGGTTGTGGAGACAAATACATTGGGGATGGAGATATCGGGATCAGATTCTCTGGGCAGAGCGAGGTAGCAGTAAGTACCAAAAATAATAATGATAACGGCCAGAACAAGCACCGATGTCGATTTTTTAACGGCTGTATCGGAAACAATCATAGGGTGTCCAGTGAAGAAAGGCTGCGAATAACTCGCACCTGCTGTTGATCTTCTATGTTACGATGTCCCTCGATTACCACACGGTCTCCGGCAGAAAGGCCAGCGGTGATTTCTACCATCCAGCCATCCATAATACCCTGTTGCACCATCTGTTTTTTGGCAATGCCATCCTTTTCGATATAGATAAACTGTTCATCGTTACGGGTGATAATTGAATAGAGAGGGATGGCTAGTGCTGCTGCATTTTCTGTTTTCACAATTGCGGCTCGTACAAACATTCCTGGAAAGATAGAAAAATCATCATTTGCGATGGCAAGTTCCAGCCGATAGACATGGGCATTTGATTCAGGCGCAGGGGAAAGGAAGTGTTTTTTACCCACAATTTGACGATCATCAAGCGCTTGTATGCTGAGGTTGATTTCATTTAATTTTCGCACTGCCGCCACATCAGATTCAGGGATACCTACAACCGCTTTTACTCTGTCGATTTGGAGGATTTCAGCCACTGGGTCTGCAACGCTGAGAAGTAGTCCCGGTGTTGCGTCAAGTCGTCTGATAATACCGGTAATAGGTGTTTTAATAACGCATCTGGACAGATTAAGTTTGGCACTGTTTAATGAAGCCTGAGCTGTGAGATATTGGGACTGCACACGTTCCATTTCAGCCTGCGGTGCGATACCTTTTGCATGCATGGCCTTAACACGTCTGCGTTCTGCCTGTGCCAATGTCCAGGCAGCTTCTGCTGATTGGAGGGCAATGCTAAAATCGTCTTCTTCGATTTTGGCAATAATCGTACCCTTTTTCACTCGGTCACCCTCTGTAACCAGAACCTCTTTTACTGTACCGCCAACTTTTGCCATCAACTCTAGTTGTTCCCAAGCTTCTATGGAACCGGGAAGGTTAATGCGATCTTGGATCAAAATGGGGTGAGTTTCAAGAACGACTACATTTACAGGCTGTTTCTGTTCGGCTACAACCTGTGCCTTCTCATCGGCAATCCGTTTTCCTTTATTTTTCACAGAATAATAGCCTAGTACGGAAAGAATAATCAGAGTGAAAAGGAGAAGACGTGGGAGGTTTCTCCAAATCAGATGGACGAATTTGGCTCGATTGCTTTGGGGAGAATAATCAGTTTTCATTGTCTGTTTTTAAAAGAGGAGAAATAGGTGCAAGTCCTGAAAGTGCTTGCGTAAAGAGTGTTGTTAATGATTCAATATCTAGGCATAATTCGCCACGTTTTTGCGCCTGCTTAAACAGTGGTATAAATATCGCAAGAGAGTGATCAACAGGCAAATCTGATGGTGTTTTTTTCTTCTCGTATTACTACATAGATCTGCTCTGATATTAGTTAACTGTAGTCAAAAACAATACCGTCTTTCAGGGAACAAGGCAAGGGCAAAATGCCTAATGACAGTGGGGGGGGCGCGGTGTTATGTAAATGTTTTTCTAAAATCAGAACCACTTGGATTTTGAAATACACGCAAACCAAAATGAGGCAGAGATGCCAAAAGATGATCAAAAATATCTGCCTGTATCGCCTCGTAATTTGCCCACACCTGATCCTTACTAAATACATAAATTTCAAGTGGTAAACCTGTTTCGGTGGGCGGCAGCTGTCGAACAAGAAACGTCATATTATTGTGAATCTGAGGGTTTCTGTGCAGAAACTCTTTGGTATAGGCACGAAAAACACCAATGTTGGTTTGATTACGGCCATTAACCGTAGAACTGTCGTCCACTGCGTGCCGCTTATTGAACTCTACGATTTCCTTTTGTTTGGGAATTAAGTATTTTTCAAGGATTTGAATATGACTTAATTTCTCAATGTCTTCATCGGACATAAAGTGAATTGTAGACATATCAATATTGATAGCTCGTTTGATCCGCCTTCCGCCAGACTCACTCATACCTCGCCAGTTTTTGAACGAATTGGAGATAAGCGCATAGGTGGGAATGGAGGAGATGGTTTT
>JAOZTO010000138.1 GCA_029942265.1 Desulfocapsa sp. | reverse complement strand
CTTTTTAGGCGCTTATCTTGAGCTTGAATACGGACTTATAGAAGACGGAACAGAAACAATTCAGTAATAGTACACAAAACTGTTGCACCATGCGGTGTAACAGTAAACAGCACCCCATAACTCTATGGAGGACAAGACGTATGAAGCAGAATGACGAAAAAAGACGCTCCTTTCTCAAACAGATCTTTGCAGGAACTGCTGTGGTAGCAGGATCGGCACTAATTGGGAAAAAAGCAACTGCACAGGAAACCGGAAGCCCCAAACATTCGGATGAAGTGCTGTACAAAAAGACAGATGCTTTTAAGCAGTATTACGATTCCCTGCGTTAATCGAAAAAGGAGAACCTAACAAATGGCTCAACGAAAAATTCGCAGTTCCTCGTCAGTGGGAACAAAGAGCAGCCGGGTGACTTTGAATCCTAGGGTTGCCAGACGCTCATTCCTTAAACTGTCTGCAGCGACTGCAGCGCTCACGGGCGCAGTAATGACCACACGAATGACAGCAAAAGCCGCCACACCGGCAGCTGTCAAAAAAGCGTATCCCGACTCTACAAATGTTCGTTCTATCTGCACCCATTGTGCTGTCGGCTGTGGTATCAATGCCGAAGTTCAAAACGGTGTTTGGGTTAGACAGGATGTTGCACAGGATCATCCTGTCAGTCGCGGCGGCTACTGCTGTAAAGGTGCCTCTGCCATTGATATGGTAACATCTGAAAAACGTTTAAAAAGCCCCATGAAACGGGTCAACGGTAAATGGCAGAAAATCTCGTGGGATACTGCCATGAGTGAAATTGCAGCTAAAATGACCGCCATCCGTGACAAAGACGGACCGGATGCACTCCACCTCAATGGTAGCGCCAAAGTCTCCACGGAGATGGCCTATCTGCAACGAAAATTTGCCGCATTCTGGGGGTCGAATAACGTCGACCACCAAGCGAGGATCTGACACTCTACAACGGTGGCAGGTGTCGCCAATACATGGGGTTACGGAGCAATGACAAACAGTCTCAACGATATGAGACACGCTCAATCTATGATTTTTATCGGATCAAACGCTGCTGAAGCGCATCCGGTTTCAATGCAGCATATTCTGCATGCTAAAGAGGTCAACAATGCGCCAATCATCGTGGTTGATCCGCGCTATACCAAACTTGCCGCCAAGGCGACCGAGTTTGTACGTATCCGTCCGGGTACTGACTGTATCTTTATCATGGGGCTGGTCAACGAGATTCTCCAAAAAGGCTGGGAAGACAAAGAGTTTATTCGCACACGTGTTGCCGGATTTCCTGAAATGGCAGAAGTTGCCACAAAATACACTCCTGAAGAAGTTGAAAAAGTCACAGGAATACCAGCAGCACAAACTCGTGAAGTTGCCGAAATACTGGCTAAAAATCGCCCCACCTCATTAACATGGTGTATGGGTGGAACACAGCATAGTATCGGTTCTTCCATTACCCGTGCTTTCTGTATTTTGCAACTTGTACTTGGAAATATGGGTAAATCAGGTGGTGGTACCAATATTTTCCGTGGTCACGATAACGTGCAGGGCGCAACTGATATGTGCGTTCTTTCTCACACACTTCCTGCCTATTATGGCCTGAGTGATGGCGCATGGAAACACTGGTGTCGTGTCTGGGATGTGGATTATGACTACATCAAGGGACGTTTTAAAGAAAAGAAATGGATGAACGCCAAGGGATTTACCCTTTCCCGTTGGTATGAAGGCGTATTGGGCGAAGAAAAAATCGAACAGTACACACCCATCAAAGCGATGATTCAATGGGGTTGTGGATCTAACTCAAACTCTCAATATAATCGAGTTGTTAAAGCTTATAACAAACTTGAACTTTTTGTAATAGTCGATCCTTTCCCAACCATGGCAGCGGCTACCTGTACGACAGATAACGTCTACATCCTGCCATGTTCAAGTCAGTACGAAACTTCCGGGTCTGTAACATCCACATCACGACAAATCCAGTGGCGCTATAAAATCGTTGAGCCAATCAATGGCTGTAGAGACGATTATACCATTATGAAGGACTTGGTCGAACGTCTGGGTTTTGCTGATGAATTCTACAAAAACATTAAAGAAGTACCGGAAGATATCACCCGTGAAATCAACAAAGGGTCGCTAACAATCGGCTATAACGGACAGACTCCAGAACGTATCAAAAAACATATGGATAACTGGCACACCTTCGACATCGAAACACTGGAAGCCAAAGGCGGCCCATGCAACGGTGATTACTACGGTATGCCATGGCCATGCTGGACTGAAGAACATCCGGGAACTCCAATCCTCTACGATGTTTCCAAACCGGTTGCCAAAGGTGGTCTGCCGTTCAGAAACCGTTTCGGCCTTGAACATAAATACTCCATGAGTGGTCGTACAGAAGATATGCTCGCAGCTAAGGGCGTGTACAATCCCGGCAGTGAAGTCAAAGGCGGATACCCTGAATTTAAGGATGTTGTTCCTGGCACCAACTGGAAAACAGATCTGTCTCAAAAAACCATCAAAGAGGCTATTAGCCGTGGTATGGCTCCATTTGGAAATGCCAGGGCACGTTGCGTTGTCTGGACATTTCCTGATCAGATCCCTATTCATCGGGAACCACTTCATACTCCACGGCCTGATCTTATCCCAGAATATCCGACGTATGAGGATCAACCTAACCAATACCGGGTTTTTACAAAATTCAAGAGTGAGCAGAACCCAGATCTTGCCAAGGATTTCCCATTCGTCCTGACAACCGGTCGTATGGTTGAACATATGGGCGCAGGTGCAGAAACACGAAGCAACAAGTATCTCTGTGAATTACAGCCGGATATGTATGCTGAAATTAATCCTGTTGTCGGAAACAATATGGGAGTACGGGATGGTGAGATGATCTGGATTGAGTCACCCGAAGGCGGCAAGGTTAAAGTTAAAGCATTGTTCACTGAACGGGTCGATGAAAAAACCATATTTATGCCATTTCATTTTGGCGGCGTCCTCATGGGTAAATCACTGGCAGGAGAGTATCCCGAAGGTCATGCACCTTATGTTGTCGGTGAACCAGCAAATGTCTGTACCAACTATGGTTATGATATTGTTACCCAGATTCAAGCAACAAAAGACGGTCTGTGTAAGATCAGTCGAGCTTAGGAGGAATAGTAAATGGGACGCATGAAATTTTTATGTGATGTTGAACGCTGTATTGACTGCAGTGGCTGTGTGGTTGCCTGTAAGGAAGGTAATCATATACCGGTTGGCGTTAATCGACGCCGTGTAATAACTATTGGTTCGGGACAACCTGGAGAGAAATCTATCTCCGTTTCCTGTATGCATTGCTCAGATGCACCATGTATTGCAGTCTGTCCGGTGGACTGTATCTACCAGCGTGAGGACGGAATTGTTCTCCACAACAAAGACACCTGCATTGGTTGTGGTTACTGCTTTATGGCCTGTCCATTTGGCGCACCACAATTTCCTACTGGACAGGTCTTTGGCGCACGAGGTGCCATGGACAAATGTACCTTCTGTGCCGGTGGCCCTGCTGAAACGTTCAGTGCAAAAGAGATGAAACTCTATGGCCAAAACCGTATAGCTGAGGGCAAGGTGCCTCTCTGTGCTGGAATGTGTGCGACAAAATCACTTCTGGCTGGTGACTCCGACGAAGTTGCTGATGTGTATCGGGAGCGTAATTTTAAACGCGGTTCCGGTGCCAATGCTTGGGGGTGGAGTAAAGCCTATACAAAAAAGTAAACGCACTACACACCACGGGCACGAATACACAGATGTAATCGTGCCTGTGTTCGTTTATTAGTAACTGTCCAGTGCACCCCATCTTCACCCATTAGAACATTCTTATATAGCAATAGTATGCTTCAAATGTCCAAATGAATAAATATGAGGCACATCTGAACAGTTACAGTTCAGCGTTATACCAATTATCGGATACTTGCTGAATAGTTGCGTTTATTATTTTACTAAAATTTCTCCACGAGGATACTGCTTATGAAAAAAGCAATTCTTCCAGGCTTTATTCTGTTTCTGACCTTGACAGGACTAGCTTTTGCTCAGTCACAAGGACAGACAAATGCTGAACTGATGACAGCCAGCTACCAGCAAATCAATGCGCTGTTCACTGGAGACTGGCAGCAATACGGCCAACTATTCACTGATCTGCAACAGACTCTTTTGCCGAGGCTGTTTCTGCTGGTGATCACCGTTGTTCCTGTCATCTTTTTTCTTCATTATATTGCAATTGGCCCCATGTCTTTTGATCATGACGGCAGACAGATATACTGCTACAACACCTTTGTTCGTATCATTCACTGGTGTGCGGCACTCTCTTTTAGCCTATTGGTAATTACTGGGCTGATGGTTATTTTTGCATCTTTTATCGGTAAGGGTTCTCTGGGACTATTTGGACGGAATATACACCTTGTTTCAGCCGTTATATTTTCGGTAAGTGCTGTTTTTATGTTTCTGGTCTGGGTAAAAGATATGCTTCCTGCATTCTATGATCTCAAATGGATGATCATTATGGGCGGCTATCTCAGCAAGAAAGTGAAACCAGTTCCTGCGGGTAAGTTTAATGCAGGCCAGAAAATGTGGTTTTGGCTGGCAACACTTGGCGGCGCTGTCATGGCTGTTACTGGGTACTATCTCTATTGTTTTCCAGCTGATATCAATATTGCACGGATATCCATATTGATACATAATTTCCTTGGTGCTGCTATGGTTGCCCTGTTTCTTGTGCATCTTTATATGTCTACCATTGCCATTAAAGGATCTCTTCGCAGTATGATCAACGGATACAAAGCAGAAGCGGAGCTCAAAATACTCCATTCACGATTTAAAATTTAAACACTGGTAAATTGCAAACCGGTGTAAATGCTTTCACTCTTCCCATTCTACCTCTCACATCACCCGTGATTTGGTAGAATGGGACTTGCCCTGCACAACCCCCTCACTGCACACCCTTTTTTGACAGCTTTCATGGCTTCCTTGAATTTTCCAGACCAATACAGTACCTTATAATGAACTGGTGAAAGTGTTCGAAAATTATTCCTTAATTTGAGGTTCTGTATGCCCCCTATTGTCACATTTATCGGCTGGCACGACTGTGGCAAAACAACTCTGGCTTCTCAGGTTGTCCACCATCTGAAAAGTTTCGGCTATCAGATTGCAGTCATTAAGTCCACGAAAGAAACTGGTATTGCCTTTGATACACCAGGAACAGACACCCATACCCACAGGACATCAGGAGCAGATTCTGTAATGCTGGTTGCCCCTGATCAGATGGTTATCATGACCGACAGCACAACTGACTCCCTGACAACTCTTGCCCATCGTCATTTTCCAGAAGTAGATATTGTAATTGGCGAAGGATTTAAAGATGCCCGTCAAGTCGCAAAGATCGAAGTGTTTCGTAACAGCGAGAAGCCCTTACGCAATCTGGTGAATGGTGTTATTGCAGTTGCAAGTGATGAGCAGATAAGCGGCGACCATATTTTTCGTTTAAATGAAGCCGCTGAAATTGCATCTTTTATCGAGAAACGTTTCTTACAGGATGCCACTAAAGGTGCAGACCACACAACTCTGCTAATAAATGGTAATCGTATTCCCATGAAAAATTTTGTCCAGGACAGCCTCGCTGGTACCATCGAAGGTTTTGTAGATTCGTTGAAGCTCAATTGTCCCAAAACCGAAACCATAGATATTCGAATTACCCTTCCCACATCCACTAGGAGGCAGTCCGAGAATGCCCTTTAGCTCAAACTCTTCAGAATTGTCAAAAAATAATGCTCGGAATATCGCACATATGCCTGCACTTATTTTTAGAAAATTCTTCGACTTTGAACGAAATGCCTATTCTCGGACAGCCTCCTAGATAATCGTCACAGATACAAAGAGTTCATTATGTATAAAAAAATCATTCCACTTCTTCTAATTCCTGTTCTTATTCTCGCTTCATCCACTCTGCATGCTCGCGAAGCCATCAAGTGTGCTTCTACGACTTCGACCTACAATTCAGGTCTGTTGGATTACCTTGTTCCACTCTTCACGAAAGAAACAGGAATCGATGTGGATGTTGTTGCAGTAGGCAGTGGCGAAGCGTTGGAACTTGGTCAAAAAGGAGAAGTGGATGTTGTACTGACCCATGCTGCTAATCTTGAAAAACAGATGGTGGGTGAAGGCTTTTTTATTGATCGGGAAGAGATCATGTATAACGATTTCATTATTGTTGGCCCCGATAGCGATCCAGCTGGCATCAAAAAAACACAAAAGGTTATAGATGCCTTTCAGAAAATTCGTACAGCAGAAGCCAAATTTATCTCCCGTAGTGATAATTCGGGTACAAATATGAGAGAAAACAGGCTCTGGGCAATGACAGGAACAATGCCTGGTAGAAAGAATCCCTGGTATCTTGCAGAAGGACAAAGCATGGCGGACACCATCCGTAATGCCTCAAAACAACGGGCTTATACCCTTTCTGACCGTGCCACATGGCTTTCCATAAATGATAAAGACAAATCTGGATTACAGATCGTCCTCGAAGGTGACCCTGAACTTCTCAATCAGTATGGCGTCATGATTGTAAATCCTGCAAATTTTGATCACATCAATTACCAGTCAGCTATGAATTTTGTTATCTGGCTAACTTCACCAGCTGGCCAAGCTGCAATAGGTGCATTTAAAGATTCATCGGGTAATACACTCTTCACCCCCAACGCCAGATAAAATGAACAACTATGAGCGATGTATAAATGAGCCCGTTGATTTAATGCCTTTTTGCCCGATCTCTTCGTTAAATGAAAAATTTTATCCTC
>JAOZTO010000137.1 GCA_029942265.1 Desulfocapsa sp. | reverse complement strand
GTGTCTGTGATATGGGACTGCACGAAAAAGCCTATATCCTGGTTGGCGTCGGCCCACTACGTTCCGAAGGTGCTGCTGAATTTATGCGCAAGAACGTGCCCGGCGTTCACATTCCCGATGAGGTTGTAGAGCGATTACGCAAAACACCAAAAAAACAAAAACAGGAAGAAGGTAAACGTATCTGTACAGAAATCATTCAACAGGTACACGACATTGAAGGTGTGTCAGGCGTGCATGTAATGGCCTATCGGCAGGAAGAGTTAGTCGCGCAGATCATTGAGGAAAGCGGCTTACTGTCTGGTCGTTCGGGAAGTATCTCGGCAGCAAAGTAGTATAAAAGAAAAACTGGCTAGAAGTTCGGGCCAGTTTTTGTAGAAGGGTTACTATGTCTGTATCAGACAAAACAATATATTTTATAGGTTGCGGGGTTTTAGGCCAAGATATTAACCATGTTGCCGCAGATCTGAACCTGGTTCTTAAAAAAAAGTTTCTTCCTGGTGGTCTGCATAATGATCCAGATCTGCTACGACGAAAACTACAGGAGGCCATCGATGCAGCCGCTGCCGATGAATCTTGTAACAGGATTATTATCGGCTATGGTTTATGCGGTAAGGGAACTGTAGACATACGTGCGCCAAAGGCTGTTCCTCTTATTATTCCGAAAGTACATGATTGCATAGCCATTTTCCTTGGTAGCGACAAGGCATATAGAGAAGAATTTAGTAGCTTTCCTGGTACGTACTATCTCTCTGCAGGTTGGTATCTGGAGAAAGAAAAATGTAGAGAAAATGATAACGAACAGATCTGGGTTGGCAATGAGGACATGGGCTGCAATGATATTATTGAAAAGTATGGTGCAAAGGAAGGGAAAGAGATAATTGACTTTTTCTCAAGCTGGAAGAACAACTATCAACGTGCGGCATTCATTGATACCGGTACTGGTAAGGCTGGGAAGTTTGCAAAACATGCCAGGAAGATGGCTCAAGAAAACAACTGGAAATACCAAACTATCAAAGGCAGTCTTTCGCTATTGACAAAGCTACTCACCACAACAGAGTCTAATGAGCAGATCCTGGTGGTTCCCCCAGGCTATGTTACCATCTATTCGGCAATAGAAAATGGCCTCGGAGCGACAGCACCCACTGGAGAGATTGAAAGTATCAATCCTGGGACGAGGCATTTAGTATTCGGTGAAGAAAATGAAAATGATTGTGGTATTATCTACGGTTTGGGAGTTGATGCCGGGGGCACCTATACCGATGCTGCTATTTATGATTTTAGCAAAAACAATGTACAGAGCAAGAATAAGGCACTGACCACCAAATGGGATTTCTCCATTGGTATAGATAAGGCCCTTGCTGGTTTGGATGAAAACATCCTCTCTCAAGTAGAACTGGTTTCGGTATCAACGACCCTTGCAACGAATGCAATTGTGGAAGGAGAGGGGCAGAAGGCAGGTCTGTTGCTTATGCCAGGTCCCGGTGGAATACCAGACAAACTCATCACTCATATCCCGAGAGCCTTGATTGACGGCCATATGAATATCACCGGTCAGGAAAAAGAGGTTATAGATCCGGATCAAATTCGAGCAGTGGCAAGGAGAATGATAGATCGAGACGGAGTCACCGCCTTTGCAGTTTCAGGTTTTGGTGGAACGGTGAACCCTGCCCATGAATTGGAGATAAAAAATATCCTGATAGAGGAGAGTGGAATGGTTGTCTGCTGTGGGCATGAACTCTCTGACATGCTCAATTTTGCAGTACGAGCCCAGACCGCCGTGCTGAATGCCCGTATTATCCCTAGGATGATTAAATTTTTTAAAGAACTGGACGATGTTCTTGAAAAAAGAAATATAGGAGCTCCAGTCATGGTGGTGAAGGGGGATGGTACCCTTATCTCTTCCAGTATGGCTAAGGATAGGCCTGTGGAAACCATACTGTCCGGGCCTGCTGCAAGTGTTGCTGGAGCAAAATTGCTCACTGGTCTGGATAACGCAACAGTAGTGGACATAGGTGGAACTACAACAGATACTGCCGACCTGGTAGATGGCTTAGTCGAAGTGTGCGAAAGTGGGGCCCAGGTAGGAGGTTTGGCCACTCATGTAAAAGCTCTCAATATGCGCACTGTTGGCCTCGGTGGCGATAGCCTTATTCAGTGGGAAAAGGGGGAATTGTTACTGGGACCCAGACGGGTTGGACCCATCGTCTGGGCAGACAGCAGACCACAAGGTGGGGTGGATTTGGCATTGAACCATATGGAATCTTGCCTAAAATCGAACCAGCGCGCACATGTCAACCCAATTATTATGGTAGCCACGAAAGGAGATTTTACATTTGAGCTAACGAAGAAAGAATCAGCTCTCTATAATCTTCTCCTGCAACGTCCTCATTGTCTTGATGAACTAACTGCGCCTTTGAATCTTCTTTCGGTTCGCTTTCTCTCCAGTGAACGGCTAGAGGAAAACGGACTTGTACAGAGATGTGGTCTCACTCCAACCGACATCCTGCATGTACTTGGCACTTTTACAAAATGGAATTCTGAAGCGGCCCATCGTATGGTGAATATCTTTGCTACCCTCACTCAAAACCAACCAAAACAATTTGTGGATCTGATAATTGAGAAATTTGAATAAGATCTTGCCTATGAGATCTTAAAGAAACAGCTGGCTAGGGATGTAACTATTGATGAAAACGACCCAAATAAGCTATCCGAATATCTGTTTGAATGTATCTTAACTGATAAAAACAGCAATTATTCCATAAATGCTCAGTTGCAACATCCACTTATCGGCATCGGCGCGCCGGTTAACTATTTTCTCCCCGCTGCAGGAAAAATATTAGGTGGCGAGGTGATAATTCCTGACGACGCCGATGTTGCCAATGCTCTGGGAGCGGTAACCAGTAATGTCGCAATCAAGCAGCAACTCTCCATCAGGCCGGATATGGATGGTGGTTTTATCCTGCAGGGTGTTGCTGGAGCAAAGCATTTTGGACATATTGATGTGGCTGAATCCTGGGCTGTGGATTATCTTAAGAATCGGATCCGGGAAATGGCAAGAATTGCCGGAACCAGCAACCAAAAAGTAGAAATGGAGATCGTCGATCATATTGTCGATGCCGCTGATGGAACCTCCCTTTTCCTCGAAAGGTCTCTACAGGCTTCTCTGACAGGTAGTCCAGATCTGCTTTAAGTAATGGTTAAATTACCCTACTCTATTCCCACGAAAATAATAGTTGATGGCAATCTTGAATTGCTGTATAGACGATTATATGGTTATTCGTCAGGTTTATGATTCAAACTTTTACTAAAATATCATAAAATAAGGTAAGGGCAACATGTTGGCCGTTATATCAAATTGCTGGGCACTGTTATTTGGCATGGCGTTGATCATGCTTGGAAACGGATTGGAGGCAACCCTTCTAGGGGTGCGTGGTGCCAAGGAAGGGTTTGGAACAACCGTCATCGGTCTGATTATGTCCTGCTACTATATCGGACTTATTGTCGGCTGCATTTTTGTGCCAAAAATGGTAGGAAGAGTCGGTCATATCCGCACATTTGGTGCCTTGGCATCACTTGCATCCACGTCCATCCTCTTACAAGCCATTTTTGTTCACCCAGCAGTATGGTCTTTGATGCGTCTAGTTACTGGTTTTGCCTTTGCCGGTCTCTTTATCGTTGCAGAAAGCTGGCTTAACGAAGCCGCCGACAATGATTCGCGTGGGCAATTGTTGAGCTTTTATATGCTGATTACACTTGGCGGAAAAGCAGGCGGACAGATGTTGCTTAATCTTGCCCCTCCTTCAGGGGTTGAGCTATTCGTACTGATATCCTTACTGGTCAGTCTCGCTGTGGTTCCAATCCTTCTCTCAGCAACACGTGCGCCACAATTTGATGTGATGGAAAAGGTCTCTGTCTTACAGCTCTACCGTGTATCACCTCTTGGAATTTTTGGCGTACTGGTGACGGGGATGTCGCTAGGAGCAAACGGAATGGGGGCTGTTTATGCCACCGATATTGGTATGTCAGTCAAAGATGTTTCATTTTTTATGGGCACACTGATTATGGGCGGTTTTCTGTTTCAGTACCCATTGGGTTGGTTATCGGACCGCATCGGACGTAGAAAAGTGATTGTCTTTTGTTGTGTGGGAGGGGCGATCACCTCCTTTTTTGCTATGGGTTTCTCCGGTGAAGGACTTGCGTTGTTTGCAATTGTTGCCACAGTAGGTGGTTTGTCCATGCCCCTATATTCTCTATGTACGACACACACAAACGATTACTTGACACCCACCCAGATGGTAGCTGCCAGCGGAACTCTGGTACTCTTAAGTTCTGCAGGAGCTGCAATCGGATCGTTGGTAACAGCCTTAGCCATGGAATTATTTTCTCCTCATGCTTTCTATGGCAGTATCGGCATAATGTTAACCACAGTTGCAGTGTTCGCCCTATGGCGCTCTACGCAACGGGCCGATGTAGATTCAGAAGACATGGGTGATTTTGTTGTTTTGGCAGCCAGTCCATTGAGCGCATCATTAAACCCAGATGTGAATCAAGAAGAGATTGAAGCAGCAGTGGATGAAAATGCAGAGGTTATTAATACAAGCCTTGAAGAACTAATTAATGATCTCGAAAACCCTGATGATACAAGGTCTACCGAAGACTAATGTAGATTTAAGTAGTAAAGTACTAATGACACATAATCTGTAACTATTCAGCAAATACCCGATAATCGGCATAACACTGAACAGTTACCTTAATATTAAGGATATTAAAATGACTGAAGTAACTATTTTTGCAGGTATTTGCGGTTTTACAACACGGGTAAGCGGAAAAGATAAAGGCGATTACAAAGCGGAGTTAAACATTGACAGTGAATGTCCTAACTGGAAAGGAGTCAATGAGATACTGGGAGAAAAAGATATAAATGTTATGACCGAACTATTCAAAGACAAGAAAACAGGTACTTTGAACTCTCAGGTTCTGGATGTTTCTCTGAGTACTATCCCTCATGTATCTTGCCCAGTAATTTCCGGTGTGCTCAAAACACTCGAAGTAAGCGTTGGCCTAGCGCTACCTAAAGACAGCACCATCATATTTGAGCAGGATTAACCTCAAGGGCTTGCCCGAGAACATCTCTTTCGTCCAAAATCGAAGAATTGGAACGAAAGAGATGTTAGGGTGAACAAGTGGATATTTATGAGTCCGTTGATTTAATAGCATTTTTGTTCGATGTCGAGGTAAATGAAAAATTTTACCGCAGGCATATGGTTGATATTCCGAGGATAAAATTTTGCATTTAACGAAGAGATCGGGCAAAAAGGCATTAAATCAACAGGCTCATTTATATTATTTTGCATAAAACCTAGGGTAGAATACTAAAATAATCCCCCGGATTTAATGCTTGTGTATAACTTGTCAAAAGTCTCACGTTTTTCAATATACTCTTTATGATTAGCCATGTTCGGCTGATATTCGGTAGAAGTGTGCACCATTGCGTTAGCAGCTTGACTGACAGAGTCATAAGCACCAACACCATATGCCGCAAGAACAGCTGCCCCAAGAATGGTGGCATCATCTTCGAGTAACCGTTGTAACGGAACGCCATAAATATCTGACTGTATTTGTCCCCACAAGGCTGATTTAGCACCGCCCCCCGATACACGAATTTGATTTACTTTAATTTCGCGACGAGCAAAGTTTTCTAAAATTGATGCTGTTTCAAAGCTGATACCTTCCAAAACTGCCCGTGCCACATCACATAAATTAGTTACCAAGCCTACGCCAAATAATACTCCCCGAGCTGAGCTATCCCATAAAGGAGCCGCTGCACCAGCAAGATATGGTAAAAAAGTGATGCCGTTTGCGCCAATGGTTGATTTACTCGCCAGGTTTGTCATATAGTCGTAGTCAACAATATTGCCTACTGGTTGACCTTCCTGTAATATGTTCCTCAGCCATTTTAGAGATGCTCCTGCTGCATTTTGCAATCCCTCACATGTCCACTTCCCCTCAACCGCATGTACAAGACAGGGAATTGTACGATCAGGATCCAAACGAGGTTCATCCAAAGAGCAAATAGTCACCCCAGCAGTACCCAACGTTACTTCACAATCTCCTTCTTCAATTACATTGGAACCTACCGCAGCACATTGCTGGTCACCGCCTCCAGATATAATTGCCGTACCTTCAAGCAGTCCAATTTTTTTAGCGATTGTTTTTTCCAATACACCAATTTTTTGTCCTGAGCCAATAAGAATTGGAAGTTTACTACTATCGACCCCAGTAGCTTTGATAAAATCATCAATCCACTCCATTCCAGTCACTGACATTAGACCATGCAAAGAAGCATTGGAATAATCGTCATAAAAATCTTCTACACCCAACAGACGATTTAAGTAGGCCTGTACATTGACAAATTTATAGGTTTTTTCATACAGATCAGGTTCGTTTTCCTTTATCCACATAATTTTCGGCAAAGTCCAGACATTGGCTACAGGTAATCCTGTGACATCGTAAAACTTATCTGCACCAATACGCTCACGAATAGTCTCACATTGCGCATCAGTCCTGTTATCCTGCCATGAGATGGCTTTTCGCAACGGATTACCATTTTTATCAACACAGATTAGTGTACACCGCTGTGTTGATATACAAATAGCAACTGCATCCTCTGGAGAAATGTTGGAGGTTTTAACCGCCTGAGCGATGACTGATACCATCGTATCAAAAAGCATCTCAGCATCCTGATCTACCCAACCTGACTGAGGAAACTCAAGGCCATATTCCTGATAGCCTGAACCTAACGATTTTCCATCTAAATTATAAACTACAGCTTTTGAACCAGTTGTACCACAATCAGCTGCCACAATATATTTTTTATTATCAA
>JAOZTO010000136.1 GCA_029942265.1 Desulfocapsa sp. | reverse complement strand
AAAATTTTCCATTTATCTCGACATCGAACCAAAATGCTATTAAATCAACGGACTCGTAAATGACGGAAAACACTCCCATGAGCACACATACAATACTGACAAACTGGCAGAACAATGAACTCGCTGCAAGTCTGAGTCGTTTCCCAGAACGTAACGAACCATTCATTCTGCATGGCGGAGCTGAAGTTCCACGGCTTGCACTTCCAGACACCATTAATGAAGACTATCTTGAATACCTGGGATTCCCCGGTAAATACCCTTATACAAGAGGTGTTCAGCCAACAATGTACCGGGCACGATTTTGGACAATGCGTCAATATGCAGGATTTTCCACAGCAGCAGAATCCAACAAACGCTATCGCTACTTACTCGATCAGGGAACCACAGGTTTGTCCATTGCCTTCGACCTCCCCACGCAGATTGGCTATGACTCTGATGATGCCATGTCCCTTGGTGAAGTTGGAAAAGTTGGTGTTGCCATCGATACACTAGCTGATATGGAAGCACTCTTTACCGATATTCCACTGGACAAAATTTCCACATCAATGACCATCAATTCACCTGCCATTGTGCTTCTGGCCATGTATATTGTGGTTGCAGAAAAGCAGGGAGTTCCGGCAGATAAACTCCGAGGGACTATTCAAAATGATGTGTTAAAGGAATATGTTGCAAGGGGAACATATATATTCCCCCCAAAACCATCCCTTGGACTGATTACTAACATTTTCCAGTGGTGCAGTTCTAATATGCCACTCTTTAACACCATTTCCATTTCCGGTTATCATATTAGAGAAGCCGGATCAACTGCTGCTCAGGAAGTAGCCTTTACCCTGGCAAACGGCATTACCTATGTGCAGACAGCACTTGATGCAGGGCTTGAAATTGATCATTTTGCAAAACGTCTGGCGTTCTTCTTTAATGCATCGTCTAATCTCCTTGAAGAAATTGCTAAATTCAGAGCCGCACGAAGGATCTGGGCTCGTATCATGAAAAATCGCTTTGAGGCTAAAAAACCAGCGTCCATGATGATGCGCTTTCATGCTCAAACTGCTGGCAGTAGCCTTGCCGCCACTCAGATCGACAATAATATTGTCCGTGTTACCATTCAGGCTTTAGCTGCAGTTTTAGGCGGCACCCAAAGCCTTCATACAAACTCACGGGATGAAGCATTATCTCTGCCAACTGAAAGCTCTGTTCGTACCGCACTCCGTACTCAGCAGATCATTGCCCATGAATCAGGTATTGCAGACACTGTTGATCCTTTGGCCGGATCCTATTATATTGAGCAACTTACCGACTCTATTGAACTTGCAGCGGAAGAGCTTATTTCTAAAGTTGAAGACTCCGGTGGAGTGGTTGCCTGCATTGAAGATGGCTTTATTAAACGACAAATCGAACAAGCCGCATATGATTTTCAAAAGGAAATCGAATCCGGTGACCGTGTTATTGTTGGTGTGAATTCATTCCAGATTGACCATGAAGAAAAGTCTGAACTACTCCGGGTTGACCCAGCAGTAGAAACAGCACAGGTCAATTCGTTGCAGTCAGTTCGGGCGCAACGAAATAATGACGAAGTACAGACAAAACTCAGCGCTTTACTACAAGCTGCTGAATCTGAAGAAAACCTGATGGAACCAATTATCGATGCAGTTCGATCCTATGCAAGTCTTGGTGAAATCTGCAATGTTCTGCGTGGAGTTTTTGGAGAATATCGGGATTAATACTGGGTAGATACAAATGCTAAAAAAAATTGACCATTTAGGAATTGCCGTTCACTCCATCGCTGATGCACGACATTTTTATGAAAACGTGCTCGGCCTGACATGTGAAAAAGAGGAAGAAGTAGCCTCTCAAAAAGTACGTACTGCTTTTTTCGTACTCGGGGAGACTCATATTGAACTACTCGAACCCACTGCAGACGACAGTCCCATTGCCAAATTCCTTGCTGCAAAGGGTGAAGGTCTGCACCATGTTGCTTATCGCAGCACAGATATTGATGCACAACTGGCTCAAGCAAAAGAACAGGGTTGCAAACTGATCCACGAAACGCCATTTACTGGTGCCGGTAACAAACAGGTGGCTTTTCTCCACCCCAAATCCAGCCATGGGCTTCTCACAGAATTTTGCAGTGGAGAACAACAATGACAGACCACCTTGATAACTTGATGAAACTTCGTGCTGAGGCACACCTCGGCGGTGGCCAGGAACGAATAGATGCACTCCACGCCAAAGGAAGAATGACAGCAAGAGAACGTATAGAATCCCTTCTTGACCCAGGCTCTTTTGAAGAGTTTGATATGTTTAAAACCCATCGTTGTCATGCCTTTGGAATGGAAAAAAAGATATTCCCAGGAGATGGTGTAGTAACCGGCTATGGAACTATTGACGGTAGACTTGTCTATGTTTATGCACAAGATCCAACTGTCCTTGGTGGTTCTCTTTCTGAAACATTTGCCGAAAAAATTTGTAAAATCATGGATCTTGCAATTAAAAACGGTGCTCCAGTTATTGGGCTTAATGACTCTGGTGGTGCTCGCATTCAGGAGGGCATCGAAAGCCTGGCGGGATATTCGGATATTTTCCTTCGAAATGTTATGGCTTCTGGTGTAATCCCTCAAATTTCAGCTATTTTTGGACCATGTGCAGGTGGTGCTGTGTATTCACCAGCACTGACAGATTTTGTTGCCATGGTAAAAAACAATTCCTACATGTTTCTTACTGGCCCCAAGGTAGTTAAATCTGTAACCCATGAAGATGTGACTATTGAAGAGCTTGGTGGGGCAGATATGCATTCCTCACGTTCTGGTGTGTCAGATTATGCCGCAGAATCTGGCTTGGATTGTATAGCATACATAAAACAACTTTTATCGTACCTGCCCCAAAACAATGTGGAAACACCTCCTTCAATTGAAACTCAAGACCCATCCGAACGGCGCTCCGAAGAACTGAACGACATCATCCCTGATAGTGCAAGCACTCCTTACGATATGAAAGAAGTTATTCTTTCCACCGTAGATGACCGTGTTTTCTTTGAAATTAAAAAAGAATTTGCCCCCAACCTTATCATTGGATTTTCCAGATATAACGGAAAAGTTGTAGGCATTGTTGCCAATCAACCATCCCATCTCTCAGGCGTTCTTGACATCGATTCCTCAATTAAAGGTGCTCGTTTTGTTCGCTTTTGTGACTGCTTTAATATCCCTGTTGTCACCTTTGTTGATGTTCCTGGATTTTTACCTGGAACTGCTCAGGAATATGGTGGTGCTATTCGCAATGGAGCCAAGATTCTCTATGCTTACGCAGAGGCCACCGTCCCCAAAATTACCGTAATCACACGTAAAGCCTATGGCGGTGCTTACTGTGTTATGTCATCCAAGCATCTCCGGGGTGACATCAACTACGCTTGGCCCTGTGCTGAAATTGCTGTTATGGGCGCAAAAGGAGCCGTGGAAGTATTATATGGACGGGAAGCTCGGAAAACTGATGACCCAGCTGCCTTTCTTGCTGCAAAAGAGGCTGAATACCAGGAGGCGGTAGCCAATCCGTATGTGGCTGCAAGACGTGGTTATGTTGATGATATTATCGAACCTGCTCGCACCCGTTTTCGTATTATCAAAGCACTTGGTATGCTGCAAAATAAACAGGATAGTAATCCGATGAAAAAGCATGGAAACATTCCTCTCTAATTACAAAATATAACATCTAAAATAAATACTTACAGCGAACATATGACTTTTTCAAACATAGGTCTTCACAATCTCAACCAACTAGGACTTGCCGCTGTGGAGTTTTCTCTCATGGGAATGGGACTGGTTTTTTGTGGATTGCTGATTATTGCCATCTATATAACTCTGCTTCCAAAACTTCTAAAAGCCATCGCAAAAAAACCACCTGTTATTCAAACTGATACAGATACCCACAATGACAGTGAGGAAGAAATTCTTTTAGCCATTGCCACTGCCCTGCATCTGCGCAACAATTTTCCAGATGGCGAGGAACGTATCACCTGGAAAAGCCATGGTGATATGGAATCTCCATGGCTGGTTTCAGGACGTATACAAAGCCTGAACAACAAAAAGCAAACAAACAACTGGAACCACCAATGAAAGAATATAAATTAAAAATCAACAACAATAAATACACTGTTGTTATTAAGGATGTTACCGATGACGCAGTACTTGCTGAAGTGAATGGAAAACAGCATATTGTCAACATTGATACCATTGCAAACCTCAGTGCAGCTGTTGATCCCAAGCCCAATGCACCAATATCAGCCTCTCATCCTTCTCCTGCAATACCCAAAGCACCATCAACGGTTCCCCGCAAAAATGCCGGATCAATCGTCACCCCCATTCCAGGACAAATCATTAGTATAACCGTAACTCTTGGAGAGCAGGTACGTACCGGACAAAAACTGTTAGTGCTTGAAGCCATGAAACTGGAAAACAGTATAACTGCTACCACAGACGGAACAGTAAGTGAAATCCTCGTCTCTGAAGGCGATGTGGTCAATCAGGGACAGCCCCTGATTGTACTGACATAGGAGCACACTGTGAACCTCTTAAGCTTCTACAACAACTCCGGTATTGCCCATATTGAATGGATCAATATGGTCATGATGGTCATTGGTATCATTTTTATTTACCTTGCCATAACAAAAGATTACGAGCCACTTCTGCTGGTTCCCATTGGTTTTGGTATAATTGTAGGAAACATCCCCCCCATTGAAGGGATGCCGCTCTCGGTATATGCAGAAGGATCTGTTTTTTCCTATATCTATCTTGGGGTAATGAAAGGAATTTATCCACCCCTGATTTTCCTTGGAATAGGAGCCATGACAGATTTTTCTACCATGCTCTCCAACCCCAAACTGATACTGCTTGGTGCTGCTGCTCAAATTGGCGTATTTCTCACATTTATAGGGTCGCTCTATTTAGGCTTTACTCCTGAGCAATCTGGAGCAATCGGCATCATTGGCGGAGCAGACGGCCCCACCGCCATCTTTCTTTCCTCCATGCTGGCACCTGAGCTCTTAGGTCCCATTGCCATTGCGGCATACTCGTATATGGCACTCGTTCCGGTTATTCAACCGCCGATCATGTATCTCTTAACCACTAAGAAAGAACGTGTTATTCACATGAAAGCTCCTCGCCATGTGTCCAAGAAAGAAAAAATAATCTTCCCAATTGTTGCTTTTCTTATCTGCGCACTTATTGCACCAGGTTCCATGACACTCCTTGGTATGCTTTTCTTCGGAAATTTACTCAAGGAATCCATGGTCACAGAGCGGCTTGCCAATACAGCGCGAAACTCTTTAATTGATATTGTTACCATCCTCCTAGGTTTTTCAGTTGGTGCATCGACTCAGGCGCAAACGTTCCTGACCAGTCAGTCTATCCTGATTTTTGTGCTCGGTGCCGGGTCGTTTGTTGTTGCCACCATGGGCGGAATACTCTTTGCAAAATTTATGAATCTTTTTTTAAAGGAAAAAATCAATCCTCTTCTTGGCGCAGCTGGCGTATCCGCTGTTCCTGATTCGGCACGGGTTGTTCATGTAGTGGGCCTCAAAGAAGATCCAAGTAATTTTCTCCTAATGCACGCCATGGCACCAAACGTTGCCGGTGTTATAGGATCAGCCATTGCCGCTGGTGTGCTCTGGTCGGCACTTGGGAAATTCTGATGACAATCCCTTCATTATCTATCGGTGATTTCAAAATTTTCTGGCTGAACGGCGGGAATTTCAAGCTTGATGGTGGTACCATGTTCGGTGCTGTTCCAAAAGTACTCTGGGAAAGACGATGTGTGGCTGATGCTGCAAACAGACTAGCATTTTGCAATGATGTCCTGCTTGTCAGAACACCTGAGAAAAACATTATTATTGATACAGGTCTTGGCAATAAGCTCACAGCAAAACAACTTAAAATCTTCCAGGTAAGCACTCCCTGGTCACTTATTGATGATCTGGCACAGCTTGGATTAACACAGCAGGATATTGATTTTGTCCTCCTCACCCATTGCGACTTTGACCATGCAGGGGGGATAGTGATGCATGATCTCGAAGGCAATGAGCAACTCACTTTTCCAAACGCTACCCACTATGTACAGCAAAAGGAGTGGGAAGATGTTGAACAGCCATGTCGCCGGGCACAATCGACCTATTGGCCTGAGAATTTCAATCTATTAAAGCAGCAGGGAATACTTAAAATTGTTGTTGGTGACATTGAAGTAGTATCTGGAATCAGACTACGCCACACTGGTGGTCATACTCGGGGACATCAACTGATAGAGATTAACTCACAGGGAGAAACAGCAGTACATTTAGGTGATCTTTTCCCCACTCATGCCCACAACAATCCACTCTGGATTATGGCTTATGACAATTTCCCGTTGGAAGTCATAGATCGCAAGGAAGAGTATTTCAAACAGTATTCAAGGAACAACAGCTGGTTTACATTCTATCACGATCCTGATATTAAAGCCTGTAAACTTGATGAACACAACGGTATCACACACACCTGGCCAGCCGCAGAATAATGGTAAATATTCGGCTAGCACCCCATTTTCGTTCGATCCGGCTTGTTCACATATTAAAAAATATAATTCACAAACCGGATCAAACGAACCTAGGAGGCTGTCCGAGAATGGCCTCTCGCCCAAACTCTTCAGAATTGTCAAAAAAATAATGCTCGGAATATCACACATATGCCTGCGCTTATTTTTAGAAAATTCTTCGATTTTGAACGAAATGCCTATTCTCGGACAAGCTCCTAGGGCACTATCCAAACATTTACAGTTCAGTGATTGAGCCTATTTTTGCCCCCCAACCCGAATGTTTACACATAGACCGAGCTTTTCTTTTACATACAGACATCGTAAACATATCAAGAAAAAGCAATTATATTGGACATTCATTTGCA
>JAOZTO010000135.1 GCA_029942265.1 Desulfocapsa sp. | reverse complement strand
TGATGAATTTGGGGAGGATTGGATGGCCGAAGATGAACAGTTGCAGGGAGATGGGACAGATATCTCTGATGATAAAGTACTCGATCTGATGGGTATTTTTGAATCAGGGGATCGAAAACGTTCCAGAGAACTCCCAGAAGAAAGCAACGACGATAAAGCGAGTCCCCAAATTGGAGATCGCCGCAATGGTTTTTTTAGCGATAAGAGAAAGGGCCAGCGTCGTCTGGCAAGAAGCGCAACGCGTGGGGCTGAGCATGCTGTTGACCCCATGTCCATCTATTTGCGAGAAATGGGAACGTTAGCTCTTCTCAATCATAGGGAAGAGTTGGAGCTTTCTCGGATGATGGAAGAAGGGTTGTTTCAAGTTCAAAAAGCTGTGTTATCAACACCACTTGCTGTACCTGCACTTCAAGAAATTGCCTATGAACTTCGTGCAGATACCATGAAAATATTTAATGTTGTTCGTGGTATTCAGGATATTCAGTCTGTTGTTGTTCAACAGGAAAAAAAACGGTTTCTGGATAGAGTGGACAAGTTGACAATTCTTGAGGAAAAACGACTGCTTATACAGGAGAAATTCAGTCGTTCTTGTCAAAGTCACGCTACTGGAAAAAAACTCAACAGACAGATGAGGAGCATCGGTAACGAGATTGCACAGTTATTTGCTGATCGTATTATTTGCACCCGGTGCATTAACGGTGTTGCTTCCAATCTGAATGATCTGCTAAGGCGTTTCAAGCGACTTCGGGTTGAGGTGATGGAGGAAAAAAAACAGGTAGCAGCAGATGGCAAGTATAAGGTGATGAGCTCCAAAGAGCTTGAGCATCAGCTAAGTATGCAGATACAGGAAAGTTTAGGGTTTGGGTATCAGACACTCTGTGATGTTGTTGCTGAGATAGAAGTTGGAAGAGATGTTCACAAACATGCTAAAGAATCACTGGTTCGTGCAAATCTGCGATTGGTGATCTCAGTATCCAAGAAATTTGTCAATCGTGGTTTACAGTTTCCCGATCTTATTCAAGAGGGAAATATTGGTCTGATGAAAGCCGTTGAAAAATTTGATTACCATCGAGGTTTTAAATTCAGTACCTATGCCACGTGGTGGATTCGTCAATCCATTACCAGGGGTATTGCTGACCAAGGACGTACTATTCGTCTCCCTGTGCACATGATCGAAACGATCAATCGATTGCTTAGGGTGTCGAGAGACTTTGCACGAGAAGAGAGTCGTGAACCTACCCCTGAGGAAATGGCCGAACAGTTGGGCACAGATGTTGGGAAGGTGAAGATTGCTTTAAAGACAGCAAAGGATGCCATATCTCTTGACACACCTGTTGGTAATGATGAAGGTACATTGCTTGGTGATTTTATTGAAGATTGTTCCAAAATGGGTCCTCATGATGCAAGTATGGTGGAGAGTTTGAAGGAGTGTCTCAGTAAGGTGATGTCTTCATTGTCACCGCGTGAGGCTAAGGTTGTGCGTATGCGCTACGGTATTGATGTTGGTTATGATCACACTCTTGAAGAGGTCGGGAAATGTTTTTCTGTGACCAGGGAACGGATTCGGCAAATAGAAGCCCAGGCAATTAAAAAATTAAAACACCCATCACGAGTCGATGAATTGCGTGTTTTTATGATAGATTAACTGCAAAACCACTAAATTGTAACTGTTTGGAATATATGTCTGAATCTTCTGTTATTGATTGGATGGCACTAAGTTTTGTCCCTGGCCTTGGCGGGAAAGGGACTCGCCAACTCCTTACCCGTTATGGTACTCCCAATGAGATTTTTGTTGCTGCAAGGGATGGCCGGGCTAAAAAAGATTTAATTCGGAAAAATGTTCTGAACGGATTGTTACATCCTGACCCACTTCGTGAAAAAGCAGAGTCTGAATTAAAGAGACTGCAGCGTGGCGGAGCTAAGGCACTTTGTTTAGATGATGTAGAATATCCTCAAATACTTCAGGAGATTGCCGATCCTCCTATTGTCTTCTATGTGCAGGGACGTATTGAACTTCTCACTACGCTCTGTCTTGCCATGGTTGGTTCGCGTACTGCAACCTCATATGGAAAACGTTGCAGTTTTACCTTGGCTCGTGATTTGGCAACGGCTGGAATAACAGTAGTGTCTGGGCTGGCTTCTGGCGTTGATAGTGAAGCTCATGGTGGCGCACTATCTGTTCAGGGGGCGACCATAGGAGTTCTTGGCTGTGGCCTTGATGTTGTGTATCCGAAACACAATAGCAAATTATATGATCAAATACGTCGTGACGGACTTCTGGTTACAGAATATCCCCTTGGAACAAAGCCTGATGGTTTTCGCTTTCCAGCTAGAAATAGAATAATCGCTGGACTTAGCCGAGGAGTCGTCGTGGTTGAGGCGGCACGAAAGTCTGGTTCTCTTATTACTGCAGAAATGGCAATAGATGAGGGGCGTGATGTGTTTGCAGTACCTGGACAAATTGATTCTTTGAAGAGTGATGGCACACACTGGCTTCTACAGCAGGGCGCACAACTGGTACAGTCTGCCGCAGATATTTGTGCGGAGATAGGCGCAGGATCTTCTGTGAAACAAGTTGAGGAAGGTTCCCAGGAAAGAATACTCTCAATGTTGGATCCAATAAGCGCTGAGCTACTTGCTGCAATAGATGTGTATCCATGCTCCCGTAACGATTTAATAGCAAAATCAGGCTTAGGGTCCGCCAAGGTCGCTGAAGTATTACTCCTTCTTGAACTGGAAGGGCTGGTTGAAATTTTGCCTGGTGATGAGGTTCGTCGTATTCTTTAGTGCTTGAAATGGCATTCTTCGATTTTGAACGAAATGCCTATTTTCTGACAGCCTCCTAGTTGTAAACATTCGGGTTGGGTTCAAAACAGGCTAAACTACTGAATTGTAACTGCTTGGAATTTCATAATAATGATAATAGGATAAGGAAATGCTTGATATACAATTTGCTCCATCGATTCTTTCGGCTGATTTCACCAAACTTGGTGAAGAGATAATAGCAGTAGACCAAGCTGGTGCTGAAGTCATCCATATTGATGTGATGGATGGTCACTTTGTGCCTAATATTACAATAGGTCCTCTTGTTGTGAAGGCTGCTCGCAAGGTAACAGGAAAAATTCTGGATGTCCATCTTATGATCAGTGACGCCGATAAGTACATTGACTCATTTGCTGCAGCAGGAGCAGACTGGATTACTGTTCACGTGGAAGCTTGTACTCATCTGCACAGAACTGTGAATCGCATTAAAGAACTGGGGAAAAAAGCTGGTGTAGTCTTAAATCCTGCGACATCATTAGCAAGTCTTGATTATATCCTGGAAGATTTAGATTTGGTCATGCTTATGAGTGTTAATCCAGGTTTTGGCGGACAATCTTTTATAGAATCAACTCTTACAAAAACAGATTGCCTTAAGAAGCGAATTGATCAACTCGGGCTTGAAATTGGGATCGAGATTGATGGAGGAATTAGCCCTAAAACAATTGGACGAGTAGCAGAAGCTGGGGCAAATATATTTGTTGCAGGATCGGCAATTTATGGTTGTAGCGAATATGCTCCAGTGATTGCTGAAATGCGTAAACTTGCAGAAGCAGGAAAGTTGAAACGAGGGTAAGCATATGGAAGGAAAGTGGAAATCCATCGATGAATGTGATGCTTTTGTAGCTCTTGAAGAACTAGCGAAGAACCCTTTTGATCTCAGTGCAGAGAACGGGCTGACTCCTGAGCGCATGAAAAAGTATATATGCAAAGGGACGGAATTTGACCTGCTTTACTGCTGTCAAAGGGTTACTGAACAGGTAATAGATACTTTGCAGTTACTAGCTGATCAATGCAAAGTGCTTGAGCAGTTTGAAGAGATGCGCAGTGGTAGAGTTATGAACAGGATAGAGAATTTTCCATCCGAAGAACGTCAGGTTCTTCATACATCCTGTCGTGATATATTCTCTGATACGCCAGCATGTGAGACAGCTTCCCTACAGTCGAAGAATGATCTTGCCCAATTGAAAAAATTTTTGAATGAATTGGACGAAGGCGATATTTGCAATGAATTTGGGCAAGCATTCACCACTCTTATTCATGTTGGTATCGGTGGTTCTGATCTTGGCCCTAGGTCTGTTTACGAGGCATTACGCCCCTATTCACAAAATAATAGAGAAGTGTTCTTTATTTCCAATGTGGACCCAGATGATTCTGCAGCCATCCTTGAACGGGTAGATCTTTCGAAAACGCTGGTACTGGTGGTTTCAAAGAGTGGTACGACCCTAGAAACTCTGAGTAATGAAACGCTGGTTAGGACAGCTCTTAAGGATGCTGGACTTGATCCGGCACTCCACTGTTTGGCAGTTACGGGAAAAACGAGCCCTATGGATAATCCTAAACGATACCTTCGTACTTTTTATATGTATGATTATATAGGTGGTCGGTTTAGCTCAACATCCATGGTTGGAGCGGTAATGCTTGGATTTGCCATTGGCTACGAGCAGCTCGTTGAGTTCTTACAAGGAGCTGCTGAAATTGACGAAGTGGCAATCAAGAAAGATCTTCGTGCTAATCCAGCACTACTTCTTGCCATGTTGGGTGTGTGGAATCGAACCTTTCTAGGAATGAATAACGTGGCTGTTTTACCATATAGTCAGGGGTTACATAGATTTCCAGCACATCTTCAGCAATGTGATATGGAGTCTAATGGCAAATCGATCAAACGAGATTCTGAAGCGGTGGCAGTGAAGAGTGGGCCAATTGTATGGGGTGAACCTGGAACTAACGGTCAGCACGCTTTTTATCAGCTACTTCACCAGGGAACAGAAGATGTAGCTGTAGAATTTATCGGGTTTAGAGAGAGTCAACGTAAAAAGGATATAAAGATAAAGGGAAGTAGTTCACAGCAGAAACTGCTGGCAAATCTTCTTGCCCAATCAATGGCACTTGCAGTGGGAAAAAATGATGTGAATCCCAATAAAAGATTTCCAGGAAACAAAGTAAACTCCATTCTTATTGCTGATAAACTGACTCCTAAAAGTATGGGAGCGTTATTGGCATTGTATGAAGCAAAAATCGTGTTTCAAGGGTTTTGCTGGAACGTAAATTCATTTGATCAGGAAGGAGTACAGCTTGGAAAAATTCTTGCTGGTGAAATTCTGTTGGCTATGAAGGGAAAAAAAAGTGATAGAAGTCTTGCACAGGCGTTTCTTGATGTGGCTTGTGTGTAGTAAAATGAGTACGAGGCTTTCGGGCTGAGGTGTCTTCAATTAAAACTGAATATTCATTCATTTTCCGTTTAAGACGATGCGTTTTTTGTTGACAAAGAAGTGTTACAGAGATATTCTTTCACGCTGAATGACTATTCAATTAGTAAAATTGTGATTCTTTCTGTGATTTATTGGGAAGCATTGTATTTGAAGCAAATACTTTTGAAGGGTATATTTTTTGGTAAAGGTTGCAGTATAACAGTAAATTTAAGGAGGAAAATTCATGGCAAAGCATGAAACACCCCTGTTGGACGAGCTTGAAAGTGGCCCATGGCCAAGCTTCGTTACCGACATTAAGCGCCAGGCGGAGAAAAATCCAGATTGTTGGGATATTCTTGGTCAGCTCGAACTGTCTTTTAAAGATAGGATTACCCATTGGAAACACGGCGGAATCGTAGGTGTTTTCGGTTATGGTGGCGGTATTGTTGGTCGTTACTCTGATGTTCCTAAGCAATTTCCAGGTGTTGAGCATTTTCATACCGTTCGTGTGGCTCAACCGGCATCCAAATACTATTCTACAGAGAATCTACGCGCTCTTATGGCTCTTTGGGATAAACATGGTTCCGGTATGACTAACATGCACGGTTCTACTGGTGATGTTATTCTGCTTGGTTGTCGTACTGAAGCTCTCGAGCCTTTTTTCTGGGATCTGACCCACGACTTGGGACAGGATCTTGGTGGCTCGGGATCAAACCTTCGTACTCCTGCAAACTGTCTTGGACAGTCTCGCTGTGAGTGGTCTTGTTACGATACAGAAGAAGCGTGTCATCATTTGACCATGCATTATCAGGATGAAATTCATCGTCCTGCGTTCCCTTATAAATTTAAATTCAAATTCTCCGGCTGTCCAAACGATTGTGTTGCTGCTCTTGCCCGTTCTGACTTTGCTGTTATTGGAACTTGGAGAGATGATATTCGCATCGATCAGGATTCAGTTAAAGAATATGTTGCTGGAAATATTCCTGCCAACGGCGGTGCATATCTTGGCAAAGACTGGGGTGCATTTGATATTAAAAAGGAAGTTATTGATCTTTGTCCAACAGAATGTATGTGGATGGAAGGCGGTGAACTGAAAATAGACAACGCAGAATGTACTCGTTGCATGCATTGTATTAATGTTATGCCTCGTGCATTGCGTCCTGGTGCTCAACAGGGTGCTTCTATCTGTATAGGTGCAAAAGCTCCTATCCTTGATGGCGCTCAGTTTGCAACTCTTATTATTCCTTTTATTGAAGTTTCAGCTGAAAACGAGTTCGAAAATGTGATCGATGTAATCGAAAATGTTTGGGACTGGTGGATGGAAGTTGGTAAAAACCGTGAACGTGTTGGTGAAACCATGCAGCGTGTTGGTCTTCCGACCTTTATTAAGGTTATGGGACTCGATCCAATTCCACAGCATGTTAAAGAACCACGTTCAAACCCATATGTATTTTGGGACGAAGAGGAAGTACCAGGTGGTTTTGATCGCGATGTTGTTGCATTTCGTAAACGTCACGCAGCATAATAAAATTAATCGAGTAGAATGTTAACTTGAGTTCATATTCAAGGAGGATATAAGTATGGGTTACGATCCCGCAAATCCCATGGCGGACAGGATTACAGATATTGGTCCCCCACATTATTCAAAATTCCATCCCCCAGTTATTGCAAAAAACAAGGGGAAATGGTTGTGGCATGAAATCA
>JAOZTO010000134.1 GCA_029942265.1 Desulfocapsa sp. | reverse complement strand
ACATTTACAATTCAGTGGTCTGGGCTGTTTTGAACCCAACCCGAATATTTACGTTTTTAGAAAAGGTACTTTAACGATTTCGTCATTGAAATGGATAACTGAGAATAAATATGAAATACTGTAGGATAATGTTATTGATGGTAATTGTTGTCGTATGGTCTGTTGGCCTCACGACCCCTCCTCAATCAAAAGCATCATCGAAATCAGGCAATGAATATCTTGATATGGATATCAGCCAGTTGATGCAGATCACCATTACTTCTGTTGCAAAAAAACCACAAAACCTTGCTGATGTAGCAGCGGCTGCTTTTGTCATTACTCAGGATGATATTCATCGTTCAGGAGTTACGTCAATACCAGAAGCCCTTCGAATGGCACCCGGGTTGCAAGTAGCTCGCATTGATGCCAATAAATGGGCAATTACTTCACGGGGACTGAGTGGGAATTTTGGAAATGCTCTGCTGGTAATGATAGATGGAAGAACCGTTTACTCGCCCACATCGTCAGGTGTGTATTGGGATGCTCAAAGTACTCTTCTCGACGATATTGACCGAATTGAAGTAATTCGTGGGCCGGGAGCTACTGTATGGGGTGCAAATGCTGTTAATGGTGTTGTTAATATCATAACAAAGAAAGCCAGTGATACGCAGGGTGGCTTGACATATATTGGCGCTGGAAGTTCAGAAAATTTGATGGCCGGATTACGGTACGGTACCAAGGTCGGTGATACCGCACATGGCCGTGCCTACATGACATATAATGCAGTAGACTCCTTTAAACTCTCAGGCTCTGAAGATGACGCTAATGATGATTGGAACAGTCTTCATGGTGGTTTTCGTCTGGATGGAGAACGGGCAAAAACAGATTCATGGACATTGCAGGGAGACATATATTCCAATAAAGAAAATCAACTAATATCGCCATTATGGATACCTACTCCAGCATATAGAACAGTGGCATATGACCAGTTTGATTCATCTGGAGGAAACCTGCTTGGCCGCTGGCAGAGAGAGCTTTCAGCAACAAGCCTCTGGTCTGTTCAGTTGTACTATGATTACACAAAACGTGATGAGATAATACTCGAACAGACTCATAATACATTTGATTTCGATTTTAGTTACCAGGTACTTACTGGTGAAATAAATGATTTGAGTATGGGAACTGGCTATCGTCGTCTGGAAAGTGATTACGGGAATACGTTTCAGGTATCTCTTAATCCGGAGAGTGAATCCAATGATTTATTCAGTGCCTTTTTTCAGGATGAAATCCTGCTATTTGCTGATACCCTTTGGCTTACTCTGGGGGCTAAATGGGAGCATAATGATTTTACAGGACATGAAATCCAGCCCAATGCCAGGTTACTCTGGAAAATAAATAAAAAACAAGCGGCTTGGGCAGCTATTTCAAGGGCAGTGCGAACACCTTCTTTGTTGGAACGAACAGGTTCAGTTGTTTTTGCCGTTGTCCCCCAGGCAGCTTCTTCACCTCAAGTAATGAAGCTACAAGGTAATAATCAGTTTGATTCTGAAGAATTGTTAGCGTATGAGGCAGGATATCGTTTGGGGTTACGAAAGAATTTTTCTTTTGATTTATCCATCTATTATAATGATTATGATAGACTTGCAACTACCAAATTTGTCCGTAGCAACATAGGATCAAATCTTGAATTTGCAAATAAAATGCATGGATCAATTTATGGTCTGGAGTTTGCGTCTGACTGGGATCCCACAGATTGGTGGGAATTTAAAATTGGATATACTTATATAGGCTTTGATTTACAGGATGATACAGTTACATATGGCTCTGTTTCAAACTATGGAGAGACAGTTGCCGATCTCAGCCCTAAACATCAGATTTCAGTGCGATCAACCATAGATATCATTGACAATGTAAACTTTAATCTCTGGTTCCGTTATGTGGATACACTGCATGGCTCAAAAAAATCACGGGTACAGGAAGATCTTTTTGTTGATGAGTATGTAACTTTTGATGCAAACGTATCGTGGCGTTTAACGCCTGATGTGGAGCTTATGCTGGTTGGACAAAACCTTCTAAACTCCGGACATCTGGAATATATTTCTGAGTTTTCAACAGTGGCGACTGAAGTTCCTCGAAGTGCATACTGTAAGTTAACGTACCACTATTAAAGGAACTATTGTGAGTCAAGTGTTAGCTAAAGTAATGAAACGTGTTTTTTGGGCGTTAAATTTTTTGGTTTTTCTATGCACTATGGCGCATAGTATTCCATTGAGTTATGCCCAACAGATTGACTCCGTAAAAGAGCATAAAATTAAAGCGGCTTTTCTGCCGAATTTCCCCAAATTTTTCCGTTGGCCGGAAGGGACACTCCCCGATAATCAAGAGAAATTTTCGGTGTGTATACTGGGTGAGGATCCCTTAAACACGTCTTTGTCAGCGATTGAAGGAAAAACTATTGAAACCCGAACAATTGAATTGCTGTATCCCGATTCCCTCGATCAGGTATCAGACTGCAATATGCTCTATGTTGGCAGGTCAGAAAAAAATAGCATTGACACGCTTGACGATGTACTGGAAAACTCTGCTGTATTAACTGTTAGTGATATTAACAAATTTGCAGAATCTGGTGGAATTATAGAGTTTATTATTACCGACAACAATAAAGTTTCCTTTCGTATTAATCTGAAAAAAGCACGGGAAAAAGGTTTTGAGGTTGATGCATCACTGCTAACTATTGCCGCTGATATCATTTTATGAAAAAGAGAAACTGGTTCCATAAGTTACCGATCAGGCATAAATTTAATGCCATTATTCTTGTGTCCTGCGGTTTTGCCATCTTCGTTTCTGCTGTATTCTATCTGGGTAGTCAATGGTACTATGCCCAGAAGCAGTTACGTGAAGAAATCCAGACTCTTTCCAGTGTGATAGCTGAAAATAGTCGAGCGGGTCTGGTCTTCCAGGATAAGGCAGCCCTTGAGACTATCCTTGCATCTCTTTCTGTTAAGCCTACAATCATATATGCAGGCATTTACACTATAGACGGCAAACTCTTTGCCGCATATGACCCGACACATTCTGAGAATTGTGGTGACTACGAAATACCGGAAATGGAAGCAGGTGCATTTCTTTTTGAAAAACACCAAGACCATATGCATGTTATCCATCCCATTGTGCTGGATGGTGAAAGTATTGGCAGTGTGTTTATTCAGATAAGCCTTTCTGCTATTCGTACCAATATTCTGGTAATTGGTATGTTAATGTTGATTGTTACCGGATTGGGACTACTGGCCGCCATACGATTATCCACCAAACTCCTTGGAGTGATAACAGATCCTCTCCATGCCCTTTTTCAAACTATGAAAAAAGTTTCTGATGAAAAGCGGTATGACATTCGAGTACCGATAGGTGTGAGTGATGAAATTGGTATGCTGGCTGCCGGATTTAATGATATGCTCGACCAGATTCAGGAACGGGATGATCATCTGGAAGAACAGGTTGAAAAACGAACAGAAGAATTTCTACATGCCAAGGAAGAAGCAGAGCAGGCTAACTTGGCTAAGAGCGAGTTTCTTGCCAATATGAGTCATGAAATCCGAACTCCTATGAATGGTGTACTCGGTGTGGCAGAACTGCTTATGCAATCAGATGTACCCGATAAGTACCGGAAACTGATTCGTACTATTCATGCGTCAGGAAAAAACCTTCTTTATATCATTAACGACATACTGGATTTTTCAAAAATAGAAGCCGGTAGACTTGAGCTTGAATATGTTGATTTTGACCTCCCTGAACTTATTGAGAGTATTCATGATGGTTTTTCACAAAAAGCCAAAGAAAAAGGATTGGTTCTACGAAGCAACATTTTAGAAGAGGTACCGAGATTTATACATTGTGATCCGGTCAGATTGCGTCAGATACTGATCAATCTTATTGAAAATGCAATTAAATTTACAACCGAAGGTTCGGTGAGTGTAAACGTTGGTCTGGTTGAACAGAGTGACGATTCAGACTTGGTTCGTTTTAAAATTGAGGATACCGGTGTTGGGCTTACAGTTGAAGAAAAGCAGTGGATATTTGCTGCATTTGTACAGGCTGATACCAGCACAACAAGGAAGTATGGCGGCACAGGCCTCGGGTTGACCATTACTCGGACACTGGTTGAAATGATGGATGGCGCCATCACAGCAAAAGGTGAATCTGGAGTTGGATCCTGTTTTGAGTTTATTCTCCCCCTGCCACCCTCTGTGGATCCGGTTCCTGATGTTACACCAATGATCACCGATGCAAGAAGCACTCAGCATACACTGGAAAATATCCAGTTTCGTTGTCAAGTGCTGGTTGCAGAAGATAACCCTACAAATCAGATTGTCATAGAAGGAATGCTGCAGTTATTTGGTTGTAGTGTTGATATTGTACCAAACGGAAAAAAGGCTGTGTCGGCTTTCCAAACCGGAAAGTACGATCTTATTTTAATGGATTGCCAAATGCCAAAACTTGACGGTTACGCAGCAACCGAAAAAATCCGTATTCTGGAACAGCAGGTAGGAACAACTCGTATTCCAATAATTGCATTTACGGCTCACACAATGATCGGGGATAAAGAAAAGTGTTTTCGTGCTGGAATGGATGATCATATGGGGAAACCTTTACAGTTGAAGAATCTTTTGGTGGTGCTTGAAAAATGGGTACCATCTGCTCAGCAGAAGCAAATTGTCACCAAACATGAACAGCTAATGATTGATCCTATCGAACCGAAGCAGAGTTCAGTTCGTTTTGATGAATCTGTCTTAGAGAAATACCGCAAAATTCAAAGACCTGGTATGGCAGATATTGTTGTAAGTATTATTGAAAGTTATATGGAGAATGCCCCTCTTCAACTCCAAGCAATAGACAACGCAGTGCAGGATAAAGACCCGGAAGCTTTGTGGATGGCAACACATGCTATGAAATCTGCAAACGCAACATTAGGTGCTCTCAAGATGGCAGAAATATGCAAGACTATGGAGATGAATGGAAGGGCTGGGGATCTTGATAAGAGCGACAAGCTTCTTGCGGAGTTAAAAGAAGAATTTATGTTTGTTGAGCAACAGTTACAGCACTTTTGATAGTTTTGAGTCGAGCTACTACTGAATAGTTACGAAAAAATATGAGAACTGTATGAAAATATCAATCAAATGGGTACTGATTTTCGCATTCACGTCTATTCTTTCCATCTCCATTGCTTTTATAAGTATATCTACTTATTACACGTCCAAAAATGCCCTTTTGACCCACGCCAAAGAGGTTATGGAAAATATTATAACCTTCACAATTGATAAATCGAAGAATCATATACTGGTTGCCAAAGATGCAACAGAGTTAACCATGGGTTTGACATCGAGTAGCGTGGTTAACAGTGAGAATTTTGATGGAATGGAGAAATATTTTCTTGAGCAGCTGAAAATCAATAACCAGTTTTCAAACATCTATTATGGAAATCATAAGGGTGAATTTATCATGGCTTCAAGGTCGGAGGAATCTCCAGATAAATTTACGGTTAAGAAAATATCGCTTGTTAATGATCTAAGAGTTGCCATTTTGAAAACAGTTGATGATAGTTTTGCAACCATTGGGCTAAAGCCATTGCCCGATGACAAGTATGACCCAAGAATACGCCCTTGGTACGAGGCTGTTAAAAAACAAAAAAAGATTATTTGGACCGAGCCGTACATATTCTTTTCATCAAAAAAGCCAGGTATAACTTCCGCTGCACCGGTGCTGAACGAAGATAACCATTTAATTGGCTCCATTGGCGTTGATATAGAAATTAATGAGTTATCAGAGTTTATCTCAAAAATGGCCTTTAGTGAGAAGGGAAAGGTAGTTATTTTTGATGAAAAGAAAAACATGATTGCCTCAGGGACATCAAATATCATCCATCACAGCACGACCAATAATGAGTTAAGATTAGCTAAAATTGATGATATGCAGGATGCAGTTCTTGATGCAGCGTTTAGCGCACTGTTGCAAGGGAATACCCTAGATCATATTGATAAAAAAATATTTTTGACCTTTGATAATGGTGGAGAGAAATACCATGCTATTTTTAGCCCATTCAAGGTTAACGATATTAAGTGGATCATCGGTATTTGTGTGGCTGAAAATGCCTATCTTGGGGGGATTAAGAACAATCAGATTCTCAATATTTATATCGCTATCCTGATAGCTCTTATTTCTATCTTTCTGAGTTATAAAATCTCAACAAGTATCGCCAGGCCAATTTCTCAGATGCAGAAAGTTGCAAATGAGCTAAAACTCCATCATCTTGATATCCCGAAGATTCCTCTGTCGTCATTTTCTGAGATCAGTGAAAGTGTTGAAGCGTTTAATGAGATGAAGGATGAACTGATACGGTATGAAAAAGAAACGAATGACTTGAATAATAATCTGGAAAGTGCTTACCTCGATACATTGTACAGGTTAGCTCTAGCTGCCGAACATAGAGATTCTGAAACAACAAAGCATGTTCATAGAATTGGTACATATACTGAAATCATAGCAACCGAAATGAATATGAATGAGCATGATACCCACATCATCAAGCACGCAAGTCTTATGCATGATGTGGGTAAACTTGGAATCCCGGATAGTATCCTGTTAAAGCCTGGAAAATTGACATCGGCTGAAATGGATATTATGAAAACACACTCTGTGCTTGGTGGAAAGATATTAGCAGATTCCGATTCTGAAATTATGCAGGCAGCATGTCAAATTGCAATCTACCATCACGAAAAATTTGATGGCAGCGGGTATCCATATGGTCTCAAAGGGGAGGATATTCCCTTGATGGCAAGAATTGTAGCGGTTGTGGATGTTTTCGATGCTCTAATCAGCAAGCGATGCTACAAGGAAGCCTTTAGCGTGGAAAAGGCCGTGGGTATATTGAAAAAAGGTCGTGGTAACCATTTTGACCCAGCATGTATAGATGCTTTTT
>JAOZTO010000133.1 GCA_029942265.1 Desulfocapsa sp. | reverse complement strand
CAGAAAAACCTTACTCTGGTAAACTTACCCTGCGTATGCCTCCAAGTATTCATGCGGAAATAGCTTCAGCTGCAGCTCACGCAGATAAAAGTCTTAATAAATGGGTCACAGACACATTAGATAACGCTGTTCATTCTCGGGAGAGTGTAAGGGGGTCGTACCAAGGTAACAAACTGAAATAACATTGAATATTATGTTAAAACAGGCTATATATTGGCTTAAAACGATGTTTTCACCATCAAAAACAGCATTTTAAGGAAAAGTCACTATGCCACGAGCTAACAGATATTATATCCCCGGTTGTGTTTGGCACATCACACACAGATGTCATAAACAGGAATTTTTACTAAAGTTTGAAAGAGATCGAAAACGATGGGTTTACTGGTTGTTTGAGGCAAAAAAAAGGTATGGACTTTGCGTCTTGAATTACATAGTAACATCAAACCATATACATTTGCTTGTCGTGGACACAGAGGAAAATGTTATTGCTAAAAGTCTCCAGTTGATAGCAGGTAGAACAGCTCAGGAATTCAATATCCGTAAAAAAAGAAAAGGTGCATTTTGGGAAGATCGATACCACGCTACAGCTGTAGAAACAGACATGCATCTTGCAAAATGCATTGTTTACATAGACCTTAACATGGTCAGGGCAGGAGTAGTGTCACATCCGTCAGAATACAAGAATAGCGGCTTTAACGAAATTCAAAACCCACCAAAGCGTTATGGAATAATCAACAGGAAAATGCTGCTTGAGTATTTTACTGCACAAGATGAGAATGAATTTCTTAAACAGCACCGAAACTGGATAGGCGAAGAGCTAAACCAAAATACATTGGAGAGAAACCAGGATTGGACTGAAGCAATCGCCATCGGCAAGGAATCCTTTATAGCAAATATTCAACAAAAATTAGCAAGTCGGGCACTGGAACGATCTGTAGTCACATCCAGTGGTATGACAGTTTTGAAAGAGCCTGACATTTCTTACAGCACTGTTTTTGGTACTAAAAAGGACGATTTAAGCCTTGAAAACACCTATTATTGGAAGAAAAACATATGATTTACAGGCGGTTGCCTTGGTGCGACCCCATCACGTATCCATCACGTTGTATAAGAATCACTTGCCTTCTGCGCCATATTCGCATACAATAAAGCATCATATAATACTCACAAAACATGCGGGGGAAGTCAAATGGCTATCAGCATAACTGAAGATATTCGCTCAATTACTGATCTAAAGCGGAATACAAATGCAGTTTTAGATCAAATTCATAAAACAAAACGCCCTGTAATTCTAACCGTTAACGGTAAAGCAGAAGCAGTCATCGTGGATGCAAAAGAATACGAAAAAATAACTAATGCTTTTAATTTGCTTAAGCTATTAGCCCCAGCAGAAGAAGATATAAAAGAAGGTCGCTATACGGCAACAAGAGATTTTTTTAAGGAGTTCAAACGTGCCAAAGAAATTTAGCGTTTATATCACTCAAAGTGCCCAAGACGACCTTGAGCACATTTTTTTCTACATTGCTTGCGAAAATATTAATAATGCAAAAAAATTCATTCGGGAACTGGAAGAAAAAATATATAGCTTGGACACTTTTCCGAAGCGTTGTGCCTATATCCCTGAGAATAGTTATTTCGGTACCAATTATAGACATCTTGTCCATAAAAAATATCGTGTTGTATTTAAAATTGTTGAGAACTCAGTGTATATTCTCCGTGTTGTTCATGGAGCAAAATTGCTCAATCTCTAAAAGAAATTCCGCTAATCGGGTAGCCGGGGGTATCTAGCCCCCCCCAGCCCCGATTCTGTAACTGTAAGGCTGTAAGGGGTATTATTGGAAGAAAAACATATGATTTACAGGCGGTTGCCTTGGTGCGACCCCATCACACATCACACGCGCCATCACGGCCCTTTCCAATTAATCAATATAATACTTGACGCTTAACGATGGTCGTTCTAATCTTGCGGTTATGATAAAGAATTTCAAGTGTAAGCACACTCAACAAATTCGGGGGACACAATACTTAATTACTTGGTTGCTGGTTATAAATTTTACAGGGTCGCATAACAATATGGAAATTTCCATGAGGACGCCCCTCCCACGCTTCTAATAATCTGTTGTGTGAATTGACAGTTCGTTAAAAAAACGAAAAATCTTTTTTAAAAAAGAAAAAAATCAAATCCTGTCCATAAGAGAAAGTAAAGATCAAAAACTTTCAACAGGAGGATTTGGATATGCCAGCCACCGCATTGCAACAGGAATTTATTGAGACCGCAAAAATTGTAGGTCACGTGGAGTTACCCAAGCAGGAAAAGCTATCTTTACCCACAGCGCCTTTGGATGATTTCCTTGCTCAACAGGCAGCAGCACCTTGGGAACAGAATAGTGTTCAGCGTGATTATGATCGACTACGGGCAGAAATTGCCGAGTTGAAGACAGAAAACCGCTGGGACGATATTCTTGTACTCTTACATCCTCTTACTGAAAAATGGCCGGATTTGTGTGAAAGTGGTCTTGATTCTGAGCTGATTCGTGAATCTGGGTTTGTTCTTTGCAGGCTTGGTCGTTACGACGAGGCTATGAATGTTGTAAGACCCCTTACACTCAGCGAACCGGATAATGCCCTTGCCTGGTACAATTATGGCTATGCTGCTTACGAAGCATTGTATGCTGGCAAAAGAGATCGGTCTCCAATGGCGCATGGCAAAAGACGGGATCTTATTAAAATCACCCATAGCGCATTTTCAAAAAGCCAGACCCTAAAACCTGAATCAGTTGCATTTTTTTATCGGGAAGCCATGGTGTTTAAAGATTTTGAAGATAAGCCTCGACAGGCAATACCACTTTTTGAAAAAGCTGTTGAAAATTATGAAAAACTTTCACAGGAAGAACGTGAAAAGTACCATCAACAGCGGCCAAAGTATATCAGAGCCATGTATCATCTGGCTTCGTGTTTTCTGAAATGCCAGCAGCCTGCTTCAAGTAAAATACTGCTTGAAAGGTTGATTAAAGAAGATCAGAACCGGGATCATATGTCTCCGCTGTATAAACATTTTGCTTATGCTAAAACGCTCCATGCCCTTGGTGAAAATAAAGATGCGTTAGATCATCTTGAAACCGCTACGGCAAGAGCATCGCGTACTGACAATATCGACTATGTTCACGAACTTGCTGGACGTTGTGCTCTTATTCTGCAAAAGATTGAGCGAGCATGGAAAGCTATTAGTCGTATTCCTGAAAAGAGAAAAAGGCCATATGTTCGCTGGACTGAGTCTGACATTCTTGTTGCTCGGGGACGATATTCACAAGCAGTGCAAATACTTGAAAAATCGGCGGAACGTGATAGACGAAGTCGCCATAAATCACTAATTCGTGTCGCCAGGATCTGTATCAGTGTTGCAGAGTACGAAAAGGGGATGGATGCAGCACGTCGGGCAGACATGTTTTGCAGCAATACTTACGGAAATGGTTCAAGGGAAGCTCAGTTCTGGTTGGCGGCAGCTTTGTATCGGTTGGAACGTTATGATGATGCAGAGAATATTGTATCGGATTTAATTCGACGTTCTTTTCATTATCCTAATCTCAGGAAGCTTGCCGAATTAATCCGTGAAAGAAGGCAAGTTACAAGAAAACCAGTGGTTACATTGTTACAGTAAAACGATACACTCTACTTTAAAGGCATCTTCAAGGACGAAAAATATAATGGAACAGCTTAAACCAGCATATAATGCCAATAAACAGAGCAGCGATTACAGCTTGCTCATGGAAAGGGTCAGGCAGAGTTCTTTTGACGATAAGGGGCGCAGCTTTATTCAGGAATGTACGGCAAATCAGGAAATGCTGATGCATCTTGGAGAAAACGATCTCGCAACTTTAGTACTTGCCAGTCAACAGCATGGTCTTATCAGTGACAGTCTTAATATTCTGGAATGGACTAATAAACAAAAACCAGAATTACAATCAGCGTGGAAGTTTCATCTGGAAACATTGCAGATGCTTGGCCGGAACGAAGAATTTGTACGTGTGAAAGCTCTAGCTGGACGTTTTGTTCCAGCTGACATTATAGCTTTATGGGAAATTCCTCATGATAAGACTGGTGCTAACGAAGCACCTCCACAACAGGAAGTCGCTGAACCGTTTCTTGATATGCGGCGTGATGAAGAAAATGTAAGGCTCTTTATGCGTCTGTTTCGTGGTCGGGAAGATGCCTTTGCCAGGCAGTGGTCTGATAAAAATCGTGACAAACAGGGCTATGTTCCTGTGCGTCACGGAATGATGCCATCCGATATAAATGATCATCTGCATGGTAGAAAAACCTACGGGATTTATCTGTTGAACAGTGAGGATCAGGTTCATACTGGGGTTATTGATGTTGATTTGATTAAACCTTTGAGGCAGGCGGATAAATATAAAGAAAATTCTGCAAATATTCGACGTGAAAGTATCTATCTGCATCAACGGATTCAGGAAATCTCCAAAGAACATAATCTGACAAGTATTGCAGAAGTCAGTGGTGGAAAGGGCTATCATTTTTGGTTTCCAATGGCAGAACCTGTTGAGGCTGCGATCATGCGAAAGGCATTGCAGCAATTAACAGCAGGGCTTACAGAGGATGTCAGTTGTTTTACCCTTGAAATATTTCCTAAACAGGACAAGGTCAGTGGAAAAGGTTTTGGTAATCTGGTTAAACTGCCAATGGGGATTCATCGGGGAAGCGGTAAGCCGTCTTGGTTTGTTCATGCAGCGGATCGTGAACGCACGAGCCAATTTGAGTATCTTGGCAGCCTGAATCCCACAAATCCTGATGCTTTGAAAAAACTTGCCGGAACACATACAAATGCGAAGGTAATTGTCCATCCCCGTCATGCAAAGTGGGCAGGAGAATATCCTGAACTTGCTACGCTGTCAACCCGTTGCTCAATGCTTGGACAGATTGTAGCATCTACCCGTACAGGAAAAACACTTTCTGTTCGTGAAGAAAAAATCCTCTTGGGAACCCTTGCACATCTTCCACGAGGAAGGCATCTGCTACATCATCTCTGTTCGGAATTGCCAGAGTATAATCGCCCCCTTCTTGATTACAGAATATCAAAAGTTCGAGGTACGGTCTTGGGTTGCAAGCGGATTCATAGTCTGCTTGAACAGCATAGCAGTGACTTGCCATGCAGTTTTGTGATACAGGGTAATGGCTATGCTCATCCTTTGCGGCATATTGAAAATTTTGAAGCAGATGAACCGAAATCGGAAAAAATAGAAAACCTGAAAGATGCGCTGCTATGCTTACAGACTGCTATTAAACAGGTCGAACGTTTTATGTGATGGAGTGAAAATGGATTCTTTATATATCATTGAACCTGGCTGTTATTTGCGTAAAGATGGCGATTGCCTGAAGATCATGCGAGAAAAAACAACAGTGCAAACGATTCCAGCTAAAGGGCTTGAACAGTTAACTCTTGCTGGCCGAACCAGTTTGACAGGGTCTGTACTTGATTTTTTGGTTAGTCATAAGGTGGATACTGTTTTTATGACACAGGATGGACGGTTCCGTGCCCGTCTTTTGCTTGATGAATCGAGCCATGTGCGTTTACGACAGCAACAGTATATACGTCTTGATGATTTTGCTGAAAAGAAAAAGCTGGCTGGGATATTTGTTACTGGGAAACTTGAAAATCAGGTTCGTTTGTTGCTTAGGCGTGGCTCGCAGTATGGGATAGACGAACTTCGTGAAAGTGCAGTTAGGATCAGAGCATTGCAGCAGCGAATACCTGAAACTGATACTATCGAATCAATCCGTGGAATTGAAGGGGCAGCAGCACGAATATTCTTTGCAACGTTTTCGTTCCTGATCCGTAATGATGAATTTTACTTTGCAGGACGTAATCGCAGGCCACCACTGGATCCTGTAAACGGACTCCTCTCATTTGTGTATACGCTTTTTACAAATGAAGTTTTAAATGGTATTCGTGCAGTTGGTCTTGATCCTTATCTTGGTGCATTACATGAAATTGCATCTGGTAGGCCATCTCTTGCCTGTGATCTTGTGGAGGAGTGGCGGGTTTTTGGGGAGAGACTGGTTCTTGGATTATTAAATAGACGTATTGTAAAGGCAGATGATTTTGTCTATCGCTCAAAAGTGGAAATTAAAAGTGGTTTACGGCCAGTTGAAATGAAATCGACAGTGCATAAAGCATTGATACAAACATGGCGAAGACAACTTGATCAGCGCCTTCATTACCCACCAACTGGTCTTGATACAAATATGAGATGGATTATCCACAGTCAATGCCGACGATTGTGTGAATGGTTGCAGGGAGAGCGTGAAGAGTACGTCCCTTTTCTTATGCCACGATAAATCATTAGGAACGGGGACGAAATAACTTCCCCATCTATACATCTCATCTTCAGGCCATCTGCGACCGATCTTTAATCTAAAAATCCTCAACGTAGCCCTGCTATGCCTGCGGTTTTTAGATTTTCAGATCGATCACATATGACCTAAAGCTGAGCGCCTACATGAGGAAGTTATTTCGTCCCCGTTCCTTAGCCGAATGAGAAATATACGATGTTTTATGTGATTTGTTTTGATATTAGCAATAATAAAGTTCGCTATCGTGCGGTAAAGGCTATAAAAGGCTTTGGGTATAGAGTTCAGAAATCAGTTTTTGAATGTCCTGATTTAACCGAAAAACGATTGTTGACACTGAAAGACACGCTTGAAGGATTAATTGATCATGGCACAGATTCTATTCGCTATTATAGACTTTGCCGTTCCTGTTTACCGGCGGTTGAATGGTCTGCTATCGGGCGTCCTCCGCATACTGATACTTTTTTGGTGTTATAGGAACGAATTGTGGGACAAATGCCTATTCTTGAACAGTCTTTTAGCAAGGAGATTTCTGTTTTGCCTCTGTTAGTGGTTGATTATGCTGTTCTGGGATTTCAACTATAACCTTTCGATGTGCATAGTGA
>JAOZTO010000132.1 GCA_029942265.1 Desulfocapsa sp. | reverse complement strand
GATAGAAAATTTACGCGCCTCGCATATGGAGTTTTTTACTTAGCCATCTATAGTTTGTCAAACAATTACAAAACAGCTGAAGGTTTGTGCAAATGATGACAAAACGATCCAGTGGAATATTACTCCATCCGACCTCACTTCCATCTGACTGGGGAATTGGGGATTTTGGACTTAGTGCATACGAGTTTATAGATTTTCTCCATGACTCCGGCCAGTCCATATGGCAAATATTGCCGTTAGGCCCTACTGGATATGGCGATTCTCCCTATCAGGCACTCTCTGCTTTTGCAGGCAACCCACTACTGATTAGCCCTGGAATCCTTTTAGACGATGGTTTACTCCACCCGGAAGACTATCAACAACCTCATTTTCCAGTCGATCATGTTGATTTTGGGAATGTAATTCCTTTTAAATACGAGATTCTCCAAAAGGCTCATTCCACTTTTCTGATGAAACAACCGTCCGCCATCGTAAAACGCTATGAGCAATTTTGTAAAAACCATGCGCATTGGCTTGGTGATTTTTGCCTTTTCGCAGCTATTAAAGAATTTCATCAAGGCAGACCGTGGACAAGCTGGCCAAAAGAACTTGTTCAACGCAATCCAGATGCACTCGCAGCATGGTCACAAAAACTTGAAACTGATATTGCACGACACGGTTTTATTCAATTTCTTTTCTTTGACCACTGGGCACGCCTGCACAGCTATGCTCAATCAAATGGAGTACGAATCATAGGTGATATTCCTATTTTCGTTGCTCATGATTCAAGCGATGTGTGGAGTCATCAAGAGTGGTTTTATCTTGATAAGGATGGAGAACCAACTGTTGTTGCCGGTGTACCGCCAGATTACTTCAGCGAAACCGGACAGCTGTGGGGAAATCCTCTTTTTAACTGGGCTCGACTTAAAGAAGAAGGATATTCATTTTGGGTCAAGCGTTTTAAGCTGCTTGCTTTTATGTTTGATTTTATCCGCATAGATCATTTCAGAGGTTTTGCAAGTAACTGGGAAATTCCAGCCCATGAAGAAACTGCCATAAGAGGTATCTGGAAAAAAGGGCCTGGATCTGAACTATTCAAAGCAATAGAAGAAGCACTTGGCAGCGATCTTCCTATTATTGCTGAAGATCTAGGTTTTATCACAGAAGATGTTACTGAGATGCTTGAAGAATTAGGCTACCCAGGAATGGCCATCCTACAGTTTGGGTTTGAAGCCGTAGAAGATGGATTGAACTCTTCTTTATTCCTGCCGCACAATCAACATCGTAATCAGGTTGTGTACACAGGAACTCATGATAATGACACCCTATTAGGATGGTGGAACAAACAGTCTGAGGAAGTAAAAGATTTCACCAGACGATATCTGAATACAGATGGACATTTACTCCATAGAGATATGATACGAGCAGCTCTTGCATCACCTGCCGCCATCGCAATCTTCCCAATGCAGGATCTTCTCGGTCTTGACAATACAGCTCGTATGAACAAACCAGGCAATCCTGCTGGAAATTGGCAATGGCGTGTTACTAAAGATGATCTAACAGCACCTCTTGCTGAAGATTTACTGAAAATGACACTTCTTTATGAGCGAAAATTTTCTGTAAAGCCTTCGCTATAATGCAATCTCTTGGCTTATTAAAAAAATGACTCGTTACTCCCAGACTAGAAAATCCCTTAGAGAAGAACAGCTTGCGCCCAAAAAAAAGCTTGGCCAGAATTTTCTTGTTCATAAGTCAACCGCTGAAGCCGTTGCCCGTTGTGGTCATATATCCAAGGATGACATTATAATAGAGGTTGGCGTAGGGCTTGGCGCTCTCACCCAGCCCATTGCCGAACAGGCAAATCATGTCTTTGGGCTTGAGGTTGACAGTGGACTTGTACGTTTTCATCAAGAAAAAAATGATCTCCCTGAAAATGTAACTCTTCTTCACCAGGATATTCTAAAAGCAAATTTTGAAGAACTTCAACGATTGAGTAAAGATCGGCAATTAAAAATAATGGCAAATTTGCCCTACTCCATCTCCAATCCATTCCTGTTTAAACTGATAGAACATAGGGAAAAGATGCAATGGGCAACCATCATGCTCCAAAAAGAAGTTGCCGATAGGCTTACAGCAAATCCTGGTACAAAACAGTATGGAATTCCAACTGTTCTCTTAAAAAGTTGTGCCACAGTGGAGTCATTAATGACTCTTAAACCGGCTGAATTTCATCCACGTCCTAAGATTGATTCGGTGGTAGTTCGCATTGACTTTTCACCTGAGGCACAATGTACGGACAGGGTTTATAACCATTCTTTGTTTCAAAAAACAGTTCGCGCCTCTTTTAGTCAGCGAAGGAAAACATTGCTAAACACATTAAGTAGCGCCGGATTTTTCAGAGCGACTACAGAAGACGATAAAAAACTCGAAAAACAACTGACAAAAGACACTCTAACTGACGCTGGAATAGAGCCAAATACTCGTGCCGAGGTGCTATCACTTGATCAATTTATCGACCTCACACAAAGCATCTCTTCACAACTGGAAAATCTATCCGCACACTAAGTCATGCAAAATTTTGTCTTTCATAATCCCACAAAAATCCTCTTTGGGAAAAACACCATACCTTCCATCGGTGCCGAAACAGCGCTTTTAGGAAAACGTGTCCTATTTGTTTATGGAAGCGGCTCCATTAAACACAATGGCCTGTACGACACTGTCCTACAATCGCTACAATCACAGGGGTGCATTGTTACTGAACATGGTGGCGTTCAATCAAATCCTCTTCTTTCCCATGCACACGCAGGAATTGCACTTGCAAAGAAGCATGACTGCGACGTTGTCTGTGCAGTCGGTGGTGGTTCAGTGATTGATGAGGCGAAGGCAATTTGCGCTGGTGCTCTTGTTCAACACGATGTGTGGAAGTTTTTTACCGGAAAAAAAAGTATTAAATCAATATTGCCGCTCACCACTGTTCTAACTCTCGCGGCGTCCGGTTCTGAGATGAATTCCGGTATGGTTTTAACAAATGATGCTACTTCGCAAAAATTCGGCTTTGCCAACAAGCATCTCTATCCCAAAACATCCATTCTCGATCCCACAGTTACCTGTTCGGTTCCACCTGATTATACAGCTTATGGAGCAATCGATGCGGTAGCCCATGTTTTGGAATTTTATTTCACCACTAAAGATCCATATACTCCTGTACAAGACAGGCTTATGGAGGGCTTGGCTATAAATGCAATGGAATGCTGTGACGCAGTTTTAGCAGCACCAGATGATTATCAGAAACGAGCCGCTCTTATGTGGACTGCAACCCTTGCATTAAACGGTCTTACCAATGCAGGTCTTGGGAAAATTGGTGTCCCCATGCATATGATTGAACATTCACTCTCAGCATTCTACAACATCCCGCATGGTGCAGGGCTTGCTGCTGTTATTCCAGGATGGATGAAAATTCATTGCATAGACCAGCCCGAACGCTTTTCACAATTTGCAGAGCGGGTTTTTGCTATTCGGGACGGATCAAAAGAAGAGCGGGCGGCAAAAGGAGTTGACGCACTAATAAACTGGTTTACTAAAGTGAATGCTCCAACTACTCTCACTGCACTCAATATTCAAGAAAAGGATATTCCAAAGATTGCTGAGAATGCCATGACTCTTGCTAAAATATGGCGAATGAGAGATTACTCAAAAGAACGGGTGGAATCAATTCTACTCAAATGCCTATAAGAATCCAACCAAAATATTTACAATAATATGATAGAAAAACACGATAATACGGAAGGATATTGCAGGAAGCTTGGTCATTTTCTTAGCTTCAATTATTGCAGAACTGTAAACAACAATCTACCTTGTAGTAAGGTACTTGATTGCTGGTTCCAGCATTTTCCTATACAGCAGTTTATCAAAGACAACTATTCTGAAAAAGAGCATAGCATAATATTTGAGCCACCAGAACCTAAACTGCAAAGTCTTTCAGAAATTTTACAAAATGCTCAACAACGATTAGGAAAAGATGATATAAAATAATAGATTACCACGAAACCATATAGCTCTACTTTCCAGTTTTGCTAACCAGCTCCTTCTTGCCAAGAGTCATATACACAATATCTCCAGATTTCCTTGAAACCTGGCAGGTTGCTGGATACGCCGTTTTTTCACCGTTGGATTTTTTAATATAAATCGACAGAGGTTTCTTCCAATAAAAGTAAAAATAGTCGTCGTCCCACGTTCGTTTTTTGCTGTTTGAAACCAGAACAAGCCCAGGTGAACGGAGTGTTCTGTATTTAGCTTTACATTTTTTTGCAGCATCTGCCCAGGAAAGAACATCAGTATCCAGTACTTCCACACCAGACTCTCCTAAAAATACAAAGGCAACCCCCATAAGTAACATTAATGCAGCAACCACAACAGAGACTAGACGAGAACGGCTTATTTTTTTCATTTTTTCCGTTCCCTGTATTGCTCAATCGATACACCTTTCAGGATATCTCCATAATGTTCCTCTGCACAATGTTCGCAGATACCATGGCTAAAAAGTACATCGGAATGTTCTGTGATATACTTATCCACCTGCTGCCAATAGCCCTCATCATCTCGTATTTTTTTACAAAAAGAGCAAATGGGAAGAAATCCCGACAACTCTTTGACATCGGCTAACGCTTTTTGTAACTCACGCTCTCTATTCCGCAGGGTAACATGGGTTTTCACCCGAGCAAGCACTTCAACTTTCTGAAAAGGTTTAGTGATATAATCCACCCCTCCAGCATCAAAACCATTAATCTTATCTTCAATACTATCAAGTGCCGTCATGAAAATTATTGGTATATCAGCACTATCCTTATTGGCTTTAATTCTCTTGCACGTTTCAAAACCATTTATTCCCGGCATCATAACATCCAATAAAATCAGATCCGGTTCCATCACCTCCAGAGATCGTATTGCTCTTTCTCCAGTATCCGCAAGACGTACCACAAACCCATGTGATTCCAAAAAAGAAAGAAGTACTTTTAGGTTCACCGGCTGATCATCAACTACCAATATTGTACTTTTCTTTTCAGACATATTTCAAGCCTTTTTATGTAAGCGTCCAATTAACCGCACCTTGCTTTATCAAACTCCTGCCCCTGTAAGTGTTTCAGGGACGCCGCCATGTGCGATCTCGAAGTGTACGATAATACATATTGGTATATCGGGTACTTCGAGATCGTGCAGGGTGGTGTTCATGGAGCGCTTGCCTTTTTATGGAGAGCTAAAAATTCTTCAAGTTCTGTAAGTCGTAAATCATCGACCATCTGTTCAACTTGTTCACAAAATAAACGGTACTTTCCAGAATCAACACCACTCAACTTTTCAGTTTCTTCATTAAGTCCATTCACATCCCCAATAATTATTAATTGTGTCAGTTTTTCTATAATATCATGAGGTGGTACTGCATCTTCAGTATCTTTTGCGATTTTAGAGATACGCTGTGTGTTATGCAAAACATCGCTACTATTTATCATATCTACCACAGGAACTTCTATTGTAAAACTAAATCGGCTCCCACCACCTTCTTTTGCAGCAGGATTTTTGTTTACCGGGCTAATCAACTCAATATCACTTCCCATAAGTTGAATCAGCTTGCGGCTGATAGAAAGCCCAAGCCCAGAACCTTCTGAATACTGCAACCGATCTCCAGTTTGCTGAAAAGGTTCAAAAACATGCTCAAGCATTTCCGCTGCAATACCTACACCACTATCTTCTACGGTTATTGTAAGCAAGGATCTGTTTTTAGCAACGGCTTGAGTCTGAACCCGAAGAGTACAATGCCCATGTTGAGTAAATTTAACTGCATTGGAAAGGAGATTCAGTATCACCTGACGTAACCGTAGTGCATCCGCCTCAATGGCTACTGGAAGCTGTTCGTCAGGTTCATAGATAAACGTAATATCTTTTCGATCCGCCCTGATTGTTATAATACCAATTATTCCATGTATAAATTCGGACAACTGAATTTCCGTTGGCACCAGCTCCATTTTCTCAGCTTCTATTTTTGAAATATCAAGAATATCATTTATCAGCATGAGCAGATGTTCACCTGCTTGATGGATCACCTTCACCCCATTCTGTTGTTCTACATTCAAACTCTTGTCGTCTTCAAAAATTTGTGTATAGCCGAGAATAGCATTCAACGGTGTCCGCAGCTCATGACTCATATTCGACAAAAATGTGGACTTGACTTTGTTAGCGGATTCCGCTGCATTTTTGGCTGCTACAAGCTGTAATTCCGTTTCTTTTTGTTTATTAATGTCAATATGTATGCCGAGCGCACGTAGTGGATCTCCCTTTTCATTCCGATAAAACACTTTTCCGATACCATGAACCCAGTGCCACTTTCCAGACTTACAACGCAACCTGTATTCCATCGAATAAAGAGGCGGGTTACCTTCAAGGCTTTTCATTGCTGCCTGAGTAACAGCAACTCTATCATCAGGATGAATAAGCGCATCCCATGCAGATATGTCAAGTTCAAATTCATCCGCTGTATAACCAAGCATTTCAGCCAACCGATCGTTACGGAGTAGTTTTCCGGTTACTACATCCCAATCCCAGGTACTGAGTTCGGCACCTTCAATGATCAAATCGAGTTGTTTATGGTTTTCAATAGCTTTATCTTTTACATTAATAAGTTCTGTAATAACTACTAGGTACCCTAAATAATGCGTAATGTTTCCCTTAAAATCCCTGACAATCATAGTGCTTTCATGAACCCATATTATTTCCCCTTCTTTACTCAACAAACGGTAAGGTTCATGGATAAAATTCTGTGCTCCGGATTTGGAACAATCAGTAACTTCAGCCATCACTCTATCCAGATCTTCTGGATAAATCAGTGAAGCATAACTAATGGAGCCATCAAGAAATTCCTCTGTACTGTAGCCCAAAATATCAAAAACATTTTCAGATACCTGCTCCACCGGCCAATCTTCTTTGTTTTGCCAGGTAAATGTTATAACAGACCCCTGTGCAAA
>JAOZTO010000131.1 GCA_029942265.1 Desulfocapsa sp. | reverse complement strand
ACATAGCAAACTATGCTTCGAATGTCCAAATGAACGAATATGAGGCACATCTAAACAGTTACAGTTCAGTGTTATGCCAAATATTGGGTACTAGCTGAATAGTTACCAATTTTATTATCATTTTTCATGGAACATGAAAACATAAACAAACGAGTCATATGAAAGATCTTTTTTTTTCCATAGTTACTATTCTTCGATGGATGGGCAGATTCCTCACTGGGATCAGAAACCTGACACTCAACCTTTTATTTATTGGTCTGATCGTATTTCTGGTCACTGCACTTTTTTCAAACTCCCCTAAAACCGATATTGTCACATCGACAAGTGGAGCACTGTTATTGAATCTTCAAGGTGATATTGTAGAAGAAAAACAGAGTACTGCGCCACTCAATACACTGATAAATGATACTCTTGGATTCAACACACTCCCCTCAGAAACACTCTTCCAGGATATTCTGGATGCGATATCTGAAGCCTCGGTTGATGAAAATATAACCAGTATCCTCCTTGATCTCAGTAATCTTGGTTCAGTTGGGTTAAACCAACTGCAAACCATAGGAGCTGCATTAACACAGTTTAAAAGCAGCGGAAAAAAAGTAATCGCAGCAGAAGATTTTTATCAACAGAAGGCTTATTATCTTGCCAGTTTTGCTGATGAAATCTATCTCAACCCAATGGGTGCTGTAGAGTTGCACGGCATTGGCACCTATCGGCTCTACTTCAAAGACCTTATTGATACACTCAAAATCAACTACAACGTCTTTAGAGTCGGTACCTATAAATCTGCTGTAGAACCGCTTATGCGCAACTCCATGTCTGCTGCCACAAAATCACAGAATCTTTCCTGGCTAACACCAATCTGGGAAACCATCATCACAGATATTATCCGAGAGCGTAACTTAAATAAAGACAGTCTCCAAATCTATACTAATAATATTGCAGAAGAACTTAGTAATGCAGGGGGGGATACTGCTGTCCTTGCTCTACAGAGTGGTTTAGTGGATGGCTTAAAAACCCGTCAGGAATTAAGACAATTGCTTATTGATATTAATGGCAAGAACAACAAAGAGAGCTTCAAACATATTACATTGAATGACTACGTAAAAACGATCCCACTTTCATTCACCGGCACTCCTGATGAAAATGGCTCTATTGGTCTCATTATTGCTCAAGGGGCAATAATGAACGGTAAACAACCCGTTGGTACAATTGGAGGAGACACCCTAGCGGCTCTGATACGAAAAGCTCGATTGAATACAAGTATCAATGGACTGGTTTTACGGGTTGACTCGGGTGGTGGTTCTGTCTTTGCATCTGAGGTCATTCGTCAAGAAATTCTCGAGTATAAAAAGACAGGTAATCCAATTGTGATTTCCATGGGATCTATGGCAGCATCAGGGGGATATTGGATTGCTGCTGATGCTGATGAGATCTGGGCATCTACTGTTACTCTCACCGGTTCCATTGGAATTTTTGCTGCTATTCCAACTTTCGAAGGTTCTCTTGCGGAGCTTGGTGTTCGTAATGATGGCATTGGTACAACTAACCTTGCAGCGTCGGTTAATCTTAGCCGCCCAATCCCACCATCATTAAAAGAAGCCCTGGAAATCAATCTTCATCACGGCTACGAACAATTTTTAAATATCGTCGCCAAAGGACGATCTATCACCGAACAACGGGTAAAAACAATCGCAGAGGGAAAAGTATACGATGGAAAAAGTGCCATGCAACTTGGTTTAGTCGATAAACTCGGTACACTTAACGATGCCATAGCTTCTACAGCACAACTAGCTGGACTCGGAACACATTTCAACGCCTACTATATAAGTCGTCCCCTTACTATGCAGGAAGAATTTATGCATATATTCTCCACAAAAATTACTACTTGGTTCTCAGAAGTTATACCGCCTGTACTCCTCACAATGGCTGCTAAATTAATCGCTCCGTTAAAGGAAATCACATTGTTGAATGACCCTAAAAACCTGTATGCGCGTTGTTTGATTTATGATATTTCGCTTTAATATCCTTGATTGTAGTATGTTCTATTTTGACGTTTGCTGTTTTTAAAAAATCGATTAGTATCTGTGTACTCTTGGCGCAATGAGTACAACTCTCACTGCTATAGTTTTCATTCAATCTAAAAATTTGAGGTATTATGAAATATTATTCCCTGTTTATCTCCTCTTTATTTATTGCCTGCCTGTCCTTTTCAAATAGTTTTGCAGCAGAAACCTTCATTGCATCAGGGAATCCAAAATCTCCACCTGTCGTATGGGAGGCCGATAATATACTTAAGGGAATAGGACCCGATATCACAAAATCTATTCTGACAGAACTCAAACTTGACTATGACATCCGCATCGAGGGAAACTGGGAACAGGTTCAGGAAAAATGCAAAAGTGGCGACGTGGATATGATTATAGCTGCATATAAAAATGACGAACGTGCGAAATATATGGATTTTTCACTTCCGTACCTCCCGCAACCTACAGTGATCGTAGTTGAAAGAGGAAAAGAATTTCCATTCGGACGTTGGGATTCATTAATTGGTAAAAAAGGTGTCTCAAACATTGGTGAAAGCTATGGGCAACAATTTGATACCTTTATTAAAGACAAACTTACTGTTCAGTTTGTTGCTTTTGAACGTGCTCTGCAACTCTTAAATCTCGGTGAAGCTGATTATCTTATAGTTGATTTGTATACCGCCCTTATTTATACAAAACTTTTGCAAGGTGAAGACGCCATTACGATACTTGATCCTCCTGTTACCACTCAGTCGTTCCATATCGCAATTAACAAACAATCTCCTTTGGCAGTGCAGATGCCAGCCATCAACAAAAAACTCTACCGTTTGGTCAAAAACGGTACTGTTGAAAAACTCTTTAACGAACACTTTGAGCAATGGAAGCGACTCATTGCCAAGCGTTCAAGGTTTTTCCATAAAGACTCTAATATTCGCTCTCAAGAACAGACTTCCTACGTGACAAATCAGGCAGGTTATGAAAGAGAACGGATTAGCAGTATTTTAATGCAAAGTAGAGAGGGATTACCACCGGCCGCAGAATAATTGAGTAAGTAATTGCTAACTCGATGGAAATTACCGAAATAATACCACAGCTCTGGCCTAGCCTGATCTGGCCCCTTATTCGTCTGATTCTGTTTATATCAATTGGTCTGCTTATTGCCAATTTTATAGAAGCACTAAATTGGACTAGCAAGATAGCTCTTATCGCCCGTCCTCTGATTAGGTTTGGTAACCTTTCAGAGACAGCAGGCGCCTCATTTTCCATTGCATTGTTTTCTGGTGTAACAGCAAACACAATGCTTTCTGAAGCCTACGACAAAAAAACGATCAATAAAACAGAGCTCGTTCTCTCCAATTTATTTAACAGTCTGCCAACCTACTTCCTTCACCTTCCAACTGTGTTTTTTATTACCGCACCACTTATTAAAGGTGCGGCAATTATCTATGTCGCCATCACCTTCGGGGCGGCTGTTTTTCGCACTCTTTTTATTGTCATTCTCAGTCGTTTTCTCCTTCCAGACACCAACAAGTCAAACAGCTGTAATGACGATATACCTGCACATAAAGAATCAGAAGTTATCTGGAAAGAAGCACTCAAAAAAAGCTGGAAACGCTTTAAAAAACGGATTCGGAAAATCATCCGTTATACCGTACCTATTTATATCATTGTATTTCTTCTGCACAGGGTTGGGATATTTGAAATTCTCGAACAGGGCATGGCAGAACACCTCTCATTTCTGCCATGGCTGACCCCACAATCCATGAGTATAATCACACTCCATATTGCAGCAGAATTTACTGCCGGATTAGCCGTGGCAGGAGCATTGTTACAAGAAGGGAGTATGAATTACCGCGAACTGATTTTAGCATTACTAGTGGGTAATATACTTTCATCCCCAGTGAGAGCTATTCGACACCAATTCCCCTATTACGCTGGGATATTTCGTCCCAAAATGGCTGTAGAGCTGATCGTGTATAATCAGCTCTTTCGCATTGGAAGTTTGATGTTGATGGGTCTTATCTATTTTTTACTGACTGCTTGATGCTAAGAAAGGTTCCTTCATTCTTCATCAACCACATCAACAACAATATAATCAGCCTCATTATTTCGCAAAGTAAGGATACTCCCCATCACACGTAGGGCAATAGGATCATATAGGGGAGCATGACCCTGTATTGTGATTTTTGTACCCGGAACCAGCCCCATTTCTCGAATTCTTCTACCCAGCTCACCGGAAACTTTCACAGCATTAATTGTACCAGTTTGATCTTTTTGCATTTTCCTTAAATTTATCTTTGGCATACTCTCTCACTTGGGCTAGTCACAGGGTAGTTTTTCAGGATCACCTGTGTATAATTATGAATCTCTATACTTGTTTAGGGGGGACTAACTTAAACTATATAATTATATCTTGAAAATCTGTCAAGAAAATAAATATAGAATACTCTTATGTAAATGGCAGAAGCGGTCGAGTAGACCGATTTCACAATAACACTCCAAAAGTCCAACGGTTATCATGTCTCTCTTTCAAAACGCCTCGTAAGGAGGATTAACCATGATGAGTGGAATAGGAGGCACAAGCCACCACCAGCCTACATCCAACACAACTGTTAAGTCGCACATTATCTGGAACAAGATAGGGGTGTTTTTTTTAGAATAGCTTGACAAATTGACAGTGTAGAGGATCTTTACAGATCCATTGTTAGGGCCTGTGAGGTTTTGCAGAACTTCACCGCCCATTTTTTTACATAAAAAAAGCCTCCCAAAAAGAGACCATTTAATTTGCTTAAAACTGTCAATTTGTCAAGCTATTCTACCCCCCTATCTTGTTCCATATAATATGCTACTTAAGGGGGTAAATCGCCCAAGGGACTGGACTCCTACGCTTCTGCCATCTCTTCTTGGTTTTTTTTGGGAAAATAAGACCTGTCCACACCGAATGCTGCGGATAATATACCTAATGTGCTTAAAAAATCGGCGCCACGAGTCAAGGGCATCACCTCTCTATCATTTGCAAGAAAAGTGGGGCCCCTCCTTGGTACGTTGCTCTCGCCGCCATCTATACAAACCGTGTCATAAGGAATCCGGTAACAAGAGAAAAAGAGCTATTATGCCTAAGATCAACCCACATGTCTGACGAAGGCCAAATGGTTCCCCCCAAATAACAACACCACTGACAACAACCAACAGCATTACGGAAATTGTATTTACGGGCCCTGCAACACTAAGATCAAAATAGCGCAATGCGAATGAATATAATGCAAATGCAACAACATATGTAGCAAGACTTAAACCTATTGCGGCATACCAACTAAAACTTCTAAGCTCCCTGACGGAAGAATATTTCACCAGTATTTGAGCAATAGTTGAAAAAATAACAGGAAGAAACAGAATAATATATTTTGGCATACGAATCAGTTGGCACACTTGCCGGGTAAATATTTAACCATCGAAAATTCAGGGAAATTTGCTTCACTGTGATACTCTATTCGTTCTCCAATCAAGTTATAACATGTATTCAACTCCTGAATAAATACAATAGGATCTGGTTCCTCTGTTTTTTTACATCCGAGATATACTGCGTCAAAGAGTTTTGTATGCAGATCTTTCTTTCTGTTACTTAAATAAATCGATTTATTCCCTTGTACATACCTAAAGGAAGATAGTTCGGCACGCGGCATCTTATAACGAAGGAGATCATCACCATTTCTATTCAGCATATTGTATCCTTTGTCTAAGCTCAAGATACGCATAAGGTGTAACTTTGACCAGGGAATAGAGTTTCTCCACGCAGTTTTTTCACCATAATCTGTGTAAACATTCTGTACTTCATTCAGATTTGCAGCAACTTCGTCAGCAATAGTATTTGCCAATGAATCGACCATCGAAACACCATAATTTGCAGTTTCCACCCAATACTTACGATCCGTTGCAGCACTACCGGTAAACGAAAAATATAGGAATATATACGCCGCAATCACAACATAGCAACACGAACCCTTAGCCCCATATCTTTCTTTTGCCCACCGAGTTAACAACGAAATGGAGTATGCAACAGCAAAAGAAAAGAAAAGAAAAACACACTGGGATACAGATATTTAATAAGAACCGGTTTCCATGGCACCAAAATCAATAGAAACCCATAGGCAAGAAGCAGTAACAAGAGAAGCAAAGAGACATGATACTTCATCTGTATGCCATTTATATTCCGTTTTCTCTCAATAATAGAAACAACAAAAAAGAGTACAATTGGAATATATCCATATATATTGTTTAGGGTATATTTGGACAAGGCTCCCCATAAAACCAAGAGTACATGCTGTAAATCAGCCATCGATTGTATAGCATAATTAGTTGCGTAGCCCTGCTTAGCTATCGTTACAATACTGTAAACAGCTATGGAACAAATAATAGCAACAGCAGTATTAACAAGAGGAATAGACAATCTTTTGACGGATCCAAAAGGCGACTTAGTTTTTTTAACTAGAAACAGAATTGCGCTGGTAACGCATAGCGCAACACTCACAATCAGTGTGGTTTCTTTCGTTAAGAACGATAGCACAAGGAATACAAGACCAATTATGCACCATGTCTTTCTAATGGCACTACTTTTTGAAGTCTGGGCTATGAAAAATGAAAAAACCCAAATGGAAAGCCATAACACAAGGGGTATTTCCTGACTATCTATATAGTTTTGTAATAGATTACTGGTCAAAGATGGCGACAAAGGAATAAAACATATGGGGATAAATGAGAATACAATTTCTCTTGTTTGAAAATAAATAAGCAATGAAAGAAACACAAATGACAAGGCAACACTCAACAGCAGAATAGTAGAAAATAGCCGTAAATCGCCATTCATAAGGTCATTATAGGAACGATTTTCTGAGGTAACACTTCGTTGATGTATTATAGGTGACAATGCGTAGGAACCTGTCACATAAAAGAAGAACGCTGGTCTAAATCTTCCGTGAGTAAG
>JAOZTO010000130.1 GCA_029942265.1 Desulfocapsa sp. | reverse complement strand
GGATCAAGCGAAGATGGGGTGCTAGCCGAATATTTACAGTGTATCAGTTACAAATTCAACATCAACACCTAGTTCATATTGGCGACTGAATGCAAAGAGTGCCAGATCATTTGTATGGCTGATATTGAAAAAGAAAGCATCTACACCTTCGGTTTGGTTAAGAAATGGTTTGCCATGTGTGGAGTATGAAATACATATGTCTTTACTAGCGGGCCTACTGTAACCGCAGAGTAATTCTTTAAGTTTTGTCCGTATCTTGACAAACGAGTTCGCATCTCTGAGAGGATTTACTGCACTATCCGTAAGGGCGAGTTTCCAAATGTGAATTTCTCGGTTGTTAAGAGAAAAAATTCTTATGCCCCCTCATCAACGTAAGCGTCCAATTAACCGCACCTTGTTTTATCAAACTCCTATCCCTGTAAGTGTTCATGGAGCGCTTACTCATTAACACGCTTGAATTCGCTTTATTTCAGCAAGAATTTCTTTGCCACCTTTTCCAAGAATAGCATTACCCAACTGCTCTCCAATTGTATCAGCCTGTTCCCTAGGTCCTTTTACTGTATCGATGAGTACCGTTTTGCCATCAAGACTTGCGAGTCCTCCTCTGATAATAAGTTCATCGCCATCCAGTACAGCAAGCCCAAATGCAGGGATCGAACAGCCGCCTTCCATGGTTCGTAGATAAGCGCGCTCAGCAAGGAGGCAGGATTCAGAATCGGGATTATTCAAACATTTACGAATAGCATCACGTTTAGCATCACTCAGACTCTCGCATGCTTCAATGGCAATACATCCCTGACCAACTGGTGGAATAAATTCCTGTTGAGAAAAAATCTTCACGATCATGCCTTCGTATTCCATGCGCTTTACACCGGCATAGGCAAGCATGAGTGCATCACAAGCACCATCAGTCATCTTTTGAATTCTGGTTTGCAAGTTGCCACGCATTTCAACGGCTTCGACGTGAGGATAGAAGTGCTTTAGAAGCGCAATACGACGCACAGATGAGGTTCCGATACGAATTTTTTTGGTTGAGTTGTTGAGATCAATGGAAGCATCGTTGGAAAGTAGTACATCATTGGGTTTTTCACGGTCAGTAAAGGCGATTAATCCAAATCCGTCAGGAAGGATGGATTGCATATCCTTGGCACTATGTACAGCAATATCGGTGCTTCCGTTAGCCAACTGCTCTTCAAGCTCTTCGGTAAATACGCCTTTTGAGCCAATTTTTGCAATGGAAACATTAAGAATTTTGTCACCCTTGGTTTCCATAGAGCTGATGGCGGTATCCATGCCGCTTTTCTGCAACATTTCGGCAACGGTATCTGTCTGCCACATGGCGAGTTTACTTTTTCTTGACCCGATTTTTATTGTTGTCATTCTGCGTTCCTTGTTAAAGGGTGAAAGGTAAAAGTAAAGGGTGAAGGGTGAAGAGTAATGAGGTATCTTAGCACAGGTAATGAATAGTGAAAAGACTAGATTGCAAACTTACTTTAAAACCGTTATTATAGCATATGCGATTTTTACTCTATAATATCCGTTATGCAACCGGCCATGGTAATAGCTACCATTTTCCTTTTCCTTTTACCGGTTTTTTTAAATCAACAGAGGGCACCCTTGGACAGATTATTTCTTTTATTCGTTCAGTTGAGCCAGATGTTGTTGCACTAGTGGAAGTTGATTCCGGTTCGTATCGGAGCCGTAACTCCTGCCAGGCACAAATGATTGCCAGAGAACTTGGTCATTTTCATGTTGTTGAAACAAAATATGGAAGTAGCTCAATGGCAAACAAAATTCCGGTATTGAATAAACAGGGTAATGGTTTGTTGAGCAGACAACCAATTATCAATAGTAATTTTCACTATTTTGACGAAGGAGTTAAACGGCTGGTCATTGAAGTTGAACTTGAGGAAGTTGCTATTTTTATTGTGCATCTGTCATTGAAATTTAAACATAGACAACAACAGCTTGAGCACCTTTTCCGAATAGTTTCCAATGGTGAAAAACCTGTTATTGTTGCTGGTGATTTTAATACTTTCGGCGGTGATCGAGAAGTACAACTTTTTCTTGCAGCTACAGGCCTTGTCAATGCAAACCTTGCTGGGTTGCCATCACATCCCAGCCATGCCCCAAAACGAAATCTTGATTTTATCTTGCATAGTCCTGAAATCACAGTTTCGAACTTTGCTATCCCGGATATTCGTCTCTCTGATCACGCTCCGTTACTTTGCGATTTTCATTTTTCATAATACATGCCAATGGCAGACGCACTTCAAAACAGGAATCTTTTTTTATTGTGCTTGTTACAGAAATAGTTCCGCCATGGGCTTCCACAACGGCTTTTACATAATTCAGCCCCAGACCTAGCCCCTGTTTTGTACGGCTGCGATCCCCCCGGTACAAACGCTCCCATATTCGATCTATTTCAGTGTCAGAAATACCCATACCATTGTCAGAAAATTGGATTATTGCCTCTGTATTGGAAGCCGTAAGGTCGATGGTTACATTACCGGTTTCGTGTCCATATTTAATCCCGTTATCAAGGAGATTTGCCCATACTTGACTAATTCGGGTTTTGTCTGCAAAAATTGATACCGCATTCTTTGTACTATTTAAAGTGATCGAAATCTGATTTTCTTCAGCCACATACTGATAAAGTTCCACCACATCCTCAAGAGTATCTAAGATATCAAGCTCGTGTATGTCAAGCCGTATTGTGCCGGCTTCTGCCTCGGCAACACTCATCATTATTCGTAACATTGAAAGCACACGTTCCGATTCTTCCAGGCAATCAGAAAGAGCGTTGCGATAGATGTCAGGTTCGGTCTTGTCTGATTGTAAGGCATATTCGGCTACAGCCCGTAGTCTGGTCATAGGTGTTCTGAGATCATGGGCAACATTATCCAGTGAAGCCTGGATCGCTGTGATTAATTGCCTGTTCTGGGTAAAGGTTTGATCAAGGAGTTGGTAAAGAGGAATCAGGTCATCATCGTGTGGAGACGAGAGGAAGGAGGATGTTTTTTTCTGCTCCAGAGCATTACGGATTTCATGTTCAAGTGATCGTAATGGACTTTTTGCTGTGTGGACAAAGAAAAAAGAAAGCGCGAGACTTGGAAGTGCAGACAACAAAAAAAGCAGGAAGGAAATTCTAACGGCTCGTTTGTAAGTAAGGATACCTTTACTTAAGTCATTTGCACCAGCCTGCGCCACTCCACCGTGTGTAAGTTTTGGAGATACCAGTACCCAGTCGCCAGATTTTTTAGGGTTAGCAATGTCGATCCAAGCCGCAGTATGGTGCGGAGCAATATCAACCAAACCTTTAAAGGTCATGATGTTGTCGCTTACAATGAGAATCTGCTCGTCTCCCTGAATAAATCGGACAAAATCAATTGTGTCAGGGAGGCTGCCTTGAAGGCTGAAATGATTGTTGCCAAAGGGCGTGTTGTATTCAATATATATATTAAGAGCAGTTGTTATCTCTGAAATTCGCTGCTGCTGAATACTTTTTTTAAGAGTAAGTGTGTAAAGAAAAAGAATGGTTCCGGTACAAAGCCAGAGAATAAGAAAAAATAGAAGAAGGCGTCTTCTTCGAGATGTGAAAAACTTTTGACTATTCACTGCGCAGGACATAGCCCATTCCTCGGACTGTGTGGATAAGTTTTATGTCGTATTCTTTATCTATATGGTTGCGGAGGCGGCAAACAAGCACATCAACGACATTGGTTTGCGGGTCAAAATTATAGTCATAGATACGTTCAAGGATGGATGTTTTTGAAAGAACCCGTTCTGGGTTCCGCATCAGGAGTTCAAGGAGCGCATATTCTTTTGCAGGTATCTCAATGGTATCTCCTCTGCGTTTAACTTCACGTTTTATTGGATCGAGTTGTAGCTCCCCAACAGTGATTGTACCAGTTTCAGCTCCTTTTTGTCCTCTGCGTAACAGTGCCTGTATGCGGGCAAGTAGTTCATTAAATGAGAAGGGTTTAACCATATAGTCGTCTCCCCCACGTTGTAATCCTTCGATGCGGTCATCAACTGATTGTTTGGCGCTGAGTATTAAAACCGGTATGGATATGTTTTTGGTGCGAATTTTTTCGATCAGACTGAGACCGTCAAGGCCGGGGAGCATGATGTCAACAATGGCAGCTGCGTATGGCTCGGTGAGAGCAAGTGACAGACCTTCAATGCCGTCATGGGCGATGTCCACTGAGAATCCAGCTTCCTTTAGCCCCTTTTCAAGAAAAAGAGCGATTGTTGTATCGTCTTCAATAATAAGTATACGCATAAGAGCAAGTGTTAATGAAGGATAATTACGGTAGCAAAACGACCGGTTTGCCCTGTTCCTTCACGACAGGCACGCCGATATGAAAAATAGTCTGATGAGCAAGACGTACATTGTCTTGCTACGGTAATGTTTTTGTTTTTTATCCCCTCAGATTCCAGTTGCATTTGAGAAACTGCCCAGAAATCAAAGTAATTCTCTTTGACTTGGAAATCAAGAAAGAATGGGGGAAGTTCCGTAGCGTGATTAACAAACTCAGCACAACAGGGGCCAAGTGAAGGGCTTATGGTTGCCAGTAGATCAGATGCAACACTTTTATACTGCGTTGTCATGGCAAGTACAGTCTTTGAAATAATGTTTTGGACACTGCCCATCCACCCACAGTGAATAGCTGCAATTGCATGGTTTACTGGATCAAAAAGTGTTACAGCCTGACAATCAGCCTGTTGGATCATAAGACCAATACCGGAATTATTTGTCATCAAGGCATCATATTTATCAACTTCGGTGTCTTCAACCAATACCGTATCAGTTGTAAAAATTGCATCTCCGTGAGTTTGTCTAGCTGAGAGCAGAGTATGAATATTGAGTTTTGCTTTGAGTCGATGACGATTTTCTTTTACAGCACTCACCGAATCACCAACTCCATAACTTAGATTGAGAGATTGAAATGGAGCTTGACTGATTCCACCTGCTCGTTGGCTTGTGTATATTGTAATGGGTTGTTTATGCTTCATGTTTGTTGATCTTTGTAGCGTATTAAAAATACGCGAGAAATACAGATACAAAAAAAGGGAAGATCTCCTAGGAGACTTCCCTTTTTAACATCATACTAAATAATGCTTAAGCGACAACGATCTAAAAATATGCCTCAAAAGTCAAGTACACCTGATCAGCACTATCAACAGCTGGTCTTACCTGATTTAGCTGTGCAACCTGAGCATCATTACTTAAATCATATGGTTTCATGTTCCAATCCATAGATCCTGCATAGTTATACTCATAACGCTGGTAACCAAAACGAATAAAGGTCTGTGCGTATTTAGAAAGAGCTTCTCCAGTGGGGAGATCGTAGATTCCATATATCTCATAAACATTACCACGGGCGGCAAGTTTTCCAAGATAGAGATCATCATTACCTGGATTCATTGCAAGCCAGTATTGAGAACCGTAGTTCCATTCAGCACCAAGCTTTAAGCCGATTGGATCGATGTCATAACGTCCACCAAGGTAAACGGAGTATCCAGATTCACCTGACGTGTTAGGTGTTCCCTGCATTCCCATCTGAGCAAGTGCGCCTGCAATTTGCGCCTGAGACATGCCTTGTCCTGCCATTTGTTGTGCGGCACCCATTCCTGCATAATCGTTAAACATTCCATTTTCATTTGGATTTGTTTGAGACCAGCCACCAACTGCAAAAAAGTTAATGTCAGAAATTTTATCCTGGTAAATCGCAGAAGTATGCATGATATCGCCAACGTTCATCTGGGGGCCCATGCCGCCAGAAGCTTGAGGTTGACTCATACCATAGTTTACAAAATCGCTTTCAAAGGATGGGTAGTTGAACACATTGAAGGCCATAAAAGACTGAATGTTGACAAATCTGTTACCTTTTTTCATGAAATCCCAGCTCAGTCCTGCAAAATCCATATCGTCCATGGTGTTGTGAACGTCGTCTTGTAACGCAAGGCCATCTTCGAACGCACGACCGTAGCAGAATCGGATACGACCAGTTCCCATAGCCTCAGTTCCCCAGCGGTAAGCATAGCCCATGGAAATACCATCAAATGGCCAATCCATATACGCAATTGGGGTAGCCATACGCTCTTCATTACCCATACGGATTTGAGCAGGAGGTCCATCAGTGGTAGGACGACGACCAATGGAGAACCAGATAGGTGCGCCACCAATATTGTTCCAGTTTACAAATGCACGATCAACACGAAGTGCGTTATCGGAAGGCTGACGGGTGGAATTACCGTCCCACATTGGGTATCCGCCGCCAAGACCTTGAGGAGTGTTTTCCATTCCCCATGCTTTATACATGGCAAGACGTGCTTTAAACTCAACGTTTTCTGTGGCTTTTACACGCATGTTGAGGCGGAAACGATTTGTCCAGAGCGAGTCGCTTCTGGCAATTTCTCCAGTGGAATATTTTGCACGGTAACTATCAATACGAGCACGAAAATCACCATAAAACTTGATACGAGCGGCAAGATCCCAGCTTTCAGAACGGTCTTCAAGATCTCCGACAGTGTCCGAAAGATCTCTAAATTCTTCCTGGTTAACACCAGCATTTTCTGCTATTTGAGCTTTGAGCTGATCAAGCTGCATGCTCAGTTCTTCGATTTTTCGTTCCAGATCATTGGCGGTTGCTCCACCACTTGCAGACGCAACAGCGGGCAAAGCAATCAGACCCGCAAGAGCCAGCATGGAAAATTTTTTCACCATTGTATTTCTCCTTCCTCTAGTAGTTGTTATAATTTCAGTTTTTTGAAAGCTGAAATCATTGCCCGTGTCATGGCCCTTTTTATTGCTAAAAATGGAGAGATAACACAGATTCCCCTTATTTGATTTTATCCTACATTATTATGTTATGTAGTCAGTGAGTACAAATTTTTTTACTCTAGTATGTTGTACTATCTCATTTATAGCTCAGTGTCAACTTAATAATCTAATTAAATAGTGATTTTATTTTAGTAAAGTATGTACCATGAGTCTGTTGTTTTGATACTGT
>JAOZTO010000129.1 GCA_029942265.1 Desulfocapsa sp. | reverse complement strand
ACCCCAGACCTCATGACTGCCAGTCATGCGCTCTCCCAGCTGAGCTACAGCCCCATTAATTGTCTATTTACCAAGCTTTTGAAAAGGTGTCAATGATTTTTCAGGTGCTTTCTTACTCTCTGAAGACCATATTTCATTGAAAATGAAGGAAAGTTTTGGTAAGATTAAAAATTGTGTGTACTGATGCTATGAATTGAAGTTTTACATAATCGTTTTTTTTCGTGGGACATAGTTGATGGGAACCATGAACTATGTTTAAAATGTTGATTAAAGGGATAAAAAAATGTTTTCACCATTTAATTTTTTGTTTGGCTGGCTATCAAATGACCTAGCAATTGATCTTGGAACTGCCAATACTGTTCTGTATGTCAAAGGTAAGGGAATAGTTTTGCGCGAACCATCTGTAGTCGCTGTTCGTCAGGATGCAAGGGGAAGCAAGGTTCTTGCCGTTGGACAAGAAGCGAAAATGATGCTCGGAAAGACACCTGGAACAATTCAGGCTATTCGTCCTATTAGGGATGGAGTTATTGCTGACTTTGAAGTAACCGAGGCTATGCTCAGGTATTTTATTAATAAAGTGCATAACAGACGTACTCTTGTGCATCCACGTATTATGATTTCTGTTCCTTCCGGGATTACTCAAGTTGAAAAGAGGGCTGTTAAGGAATCTGCTGAATCTGCTGGAGCCCGTGAGGTATATCTTATCGAAGAACCAATGGCTGCAGCAATTGGCGCAAATCTTCCCATTACTGAGCCCACAGCTAATATGATTATAGATATTGGTGGCGGAACAACGGAAGTGGCAGTTATTTCTCTTGCAGGTATTGTGTATGCCAAGTCTGTTCGGGTGGCAGGAGATAAAATGGATGAGGCGATCCTTCAATACATTAAAAGAAAACATAACTTGGCTATAGGTGAGCGAACCGCTGAAAACATCAAGACCACCATTGGTAACGTATTGCCTGAAGATCCTTGTGAGACTATGGATATTAAAGGACGCGATCTTGTCTCTGGTGTACCAAAAACACTGACGATCACCGCAGATGAAATCCAATCAGCAATTCAAGAGCAGATTGATGTAATTGTGGAAGCTGTCAGGGTAGCACTTGAAGTGACACCACCTGAATTGTCGGCTGATATTGTTGACCAGGGAATAGTTCTTACAGGTGGTGGAGCACTTTTGAAAAATCTTGACAAATGCCTCCAGGAAGCGACTGGTATGCCTATTATTGTGGCTGACGACCCCCTGTCATCTGTCGTGCTTGGTTCCGGTCAGGCTTTGGATAACCTAGATATCTTGAGAGAAGTTACCATTGATTAAGGAGGTATTTTTACCATACCCAAATCACCAATACATAAAGTAGGGTTTACCCTGATGAGAGTTTTGAGTGAGAAAGAAGAATAATGATAGAAAAAAGAAGACTCCCAATAGGGTAGGTCGTATTTTTCTGCTCTTTGTACTCTTTATTGTTCTTATTTTTTTGTTACTTGGTTCGGCTACAGGAGGACGATTTGGTTTCTTTCACCAGATTACCTTAGAGGGGCTTGGACCGCTTCAGGCAGTTTTCACAAAGATCTCCCTTAGCACTATCCGGATCAAAAATAGATATATCAGTCTCTGGAATTTACAAGAAGAGAATAATCAATTACGTCAAGAGCTTGCTACTTACCATACGCAACTTGATGAATATCGTTCTGCATATTCCAGAAATAGATTTTTAGAAACTGAACTCGCCTTTAAAAGGAAAGTGAGCTTTCCATCATTAATGGCACGGGTAGTGGGGAAGGATCCATCATTTTGGTTCCAGACATTAATTGTTGATCGTGGAAAAAATGATGGTGTGGTCAAGGGAATGGTGGCTAGGAATTCTCGCGGTGTTGTGGGACAGGTGGTACAAGTATCTGATAACTACTCTAAAATATTGCTTGCCAATGCACCTTCAAGTGCTATTGATGCTATTGTCCAAAAGAGTCGGGTGCGGGGTATTCTCAAGGGTGCTGGGGAGCAGGGCTATATTCTTCAGTACGTATTAAAGAACGCAGATGTGAAGGAAGGCGACCGCATTGTTACAGCAGGCATTGGTGGGGTCTTTCCACCTAGCATAACCCTTGGAACAGTAAGTAAAGTATACTCTAAGCGCCGAGGTATGTTTCAGGAAATTGAAGTAATGCCTGCGGTTGACTTTAACCGTCTGGAACAACTTTACATTAATCTTTCTGAGGAGCAGTTGGTAATTGAGGAGTTCCGGCAATCATCCCCTTCGCTTCAAGAGTAATTATGACAACACTCTGTTTTCTTCTAGTTGGATTTATTCTCACTGCGATTCAAACAACAATTTTCCATTATTTTCCACACTGGCTGGGGCGACCAGATCTTGTTTTTATACTGGTCGTATTTGTAGCCTATAGGTTTAGCTGGGCAACTGGTCTTCTGCTTGCATTTTTACTTGGGTGGCTTCTGGATGTGTCGTCTGGTGTTTTTTTGGGAACCTATCCATTGCTCGCCGTGCTTGTTTTTTCCATTGTAAAATTCCTCCGTCAGAATAGTTCTGTAAAGGATACAGTGTTTCAAATTCCCTTGGTTGGAGTAAGTTATTTTATTGTACAGTGTTTTTTCTATCTTTTTTTCCTTATGACTCAGCCAGAAGCACTGCCTCCCTGGTCTTGGTCAAGAGTAGTACAGGAAACGCTTATTATTCTTGTGGCCGCCATTCCCTGTTTCGTTTTTTTTAACTGGTTGTACGAAAAACTGACAACACGGCGTATGGCTTCCAGAAGGTTGAAGCGAAGTGGTGGAAATCAATTTAGGTGATGGATTCGTAAAAACTCTTCAGCTTCTTCGTTACTGCAAATTTAATATCATTTCAACGTACTCTAGTACGCCGAAATGATAGTAAATTTTCGTGCCTCGAATATGAAGTTTTTTACAAATCCATCTCAACTTTAGACTTTTTACGAACTTGTCATTTAGGTGAACTTGAATAAATGAAGTGGTCTAGATATAAAAATCTTGATGAAATTGTTGAGCATGATGATGCTGAACTTGATTCATTAAAAAAACGAATTTTTTTTGCTGCCTTACTCATTCTGTTTTTTGCAGCAATTATTGTGGGACGACTTTGGTTTCTTCAGATCTATAAAGGAGAAGAGTACAGAAATCGTTCTGAAAATAATCGGGTACGAATGCGTGAAGTTGCTGCGCCCCGTGGAAGTATTGAAGACAGGATGGGGCGTGAGATGGTAACGAACAAGCCATCTTTTAATGTGGTTCTAGTTCGTGAGGATTCCAATGATGTTGATAAGTTACTGAAGAACATTGCCCTTGCTCTTGATTTGGACATCTCCAGATTGTGGGATAAATTGAGAGATGCAGAACATAAACCCAAACATTTACCCATCCGTCTGCTGGAAGATGTTGATTGGGAAACCCTTGCTTATGTTGAAAACCATAACCAGGAGTTCCCAGGTATTCGTATTGAGACTATTCCCGCCCGTGTTTATCATTATAACAATCTTGCCGCTCATGCCATAGGGTATCTTGGCGAGATCAGCAAAAAAGAACTTGCAAATAGAAATAGTGAAATATACACAGGTGGTGATCTAATTGGGAAAATGGGACTGGAGCGACTGCGCGAGGCTGATCTACGGGGCGAAAAAGGAAGTAGTTCTTCGGAGGTGAACGCCAGAGGATTTGAACAGCAACTCTTGAAAAATATCGAGCCATTGCCTGGTAATACCATACAACTGACACTTGATGCTGAGCTTCAAAAGGTGGCTGAAGATCTGATGGATGCTGGTGATAAAGCTGGTGCAGTTGTTGCGATGGAAGTGAAAACGGGACGTATGCTAGTTCTTGCGTCAAATCCTGTTCTTCCCATTAATCAGTTTGTTGGAGGTATCTCGCATAAAAACTGGAACGCTTTGCTGGAAAATCCTAAACATCCCTTGATTAATAAGGTGGTACAGGCAATGTATCCTCCCGGGTCAACCTACAAGATGATGACCGCAATAGCTGGCTTGTCCAGTGGTGTTATAACTAAAGATACAGTGTTCTATTGTCCTGGACACTATTATTTTGGAAATCGTCGCTATCATTGCTGGAAACGTGGTGGGCACGGGGCAGTGGATCTAAAGCGTGCCATTTCTGAATCTTGTGATGTCTATTTTTATCAGGTTGGTTTACGTGCAGGTGTTGACAAGCTAGCTGAAATTGCAAATATGTTTGGGCTTGGACATAAATCAGGCATAGAAATGGAGCACGAAAAATCTGGACTCGCCCCAACAAAAGCATGGAAGAAGAAAAACCGTAAGCAGAAATGGCAGGAAGGGGAGACACTTTCCGTTGCTATTGGTCAGGGGTTCAACCTTACAACGCCTCTCCAGATATGTTTGATGACCGCTGCTATTGCCAATGGAGGAAAACAGTACGTCCCCCAGGTGATAGAAAAAGTGACAAACCCTGAAGGCAAAGTAGTTGATCAATTCGAGCCTATTGTCGCTAGCGAATTCAAGGATGATAATGGATATTTGAAATTGATTCGTGAAGGAATGGAAGAAGTTGTTCAGGGGCGACGTGGAACAGCAAGAAAAGTTCGAATTAAAGGATTGACCATCGGTGGAAAAACAGGAACGGCTCAAGTTGTACGATTGAAACAGTACAAACACCTAAAGGAAGAAGATATTCCTTACAAGTTTCGCGATCATGCTTGGTTTACCTGCTATGCTCCAGCCGAAGATCCAGAAATTGCAGTGACTGTGCTTGTGGAGCATGGTCTACATGGCGGATCTAGTGCAGGCCCAGTTGCTCGCGCCATTCTTGCAGCCTATTTTGAAGAACCTCTGCGATTAGCGGCTGAAGCCAAGGCTGCAGCTGAAGAAAACAAGAGTGAGTAGTTATGCCACGAATAGATAGAAGATTATTATATAGCTTTGATTGGATTTTACTGGCCATACTGATGGGCGTTTGCGGTATGGCTCTGATGAATTTATATAGTGCCTCATATCCACCGTTACCATACGGAATACCACCTTATATCAAGCAGTGTTATCTATTTCTTCTCGGGTTGGCCTCTATCGTTTTTATCCTCTGTTTTGATTACAGAGAACTCCATTTTTGGAACTATCCTTTTTATATTTTGATTGTTTTACTCCTTCTTTTTGTTCTTTTTGCGGGGAACAGTGCAGGTGGTGCACAACGTTGGATTAACCTGGGACTTTTTAAGCTTCAACCCTCAGAACTTGCCAAATTGGCACTGGTCGTAACATTGGCCAGCTATTATTCCCGTAAGGAACAGCCGGGTGGGTATGGTATCAGAGATATGGTTACACCTGTGCTGTTGACCTTATTACCATTTCTTCTGATCCTAAAACAACCTGATCTTGGAACGGCCTTGATGCTTGGCATTATCTTTGTGTCCATGACTGTTTTTGCCAAAGTTCGTTGGCAGACCTATGGCCTTGGCCTGATACTTTGCAGTGCAGCCGGTGTGTTTGCATGGTTATATCTCTTAAAAGAGTATCAGAAGCGTAGAATTGAAACACTGCTCAATCCTGCAAAAGATCCTATGGGACAAGGGTATCAGATTCTTCAGTCGAAAATTGCTGTTGGCAGTGGTGAGTTCAGCGGTAAGGGATACCTTGAAGGTACGCAGGGGCATCTGCATTTTCTTCCAGAACGACATACAGATTTTGCATTTGCGGTATGGAGTGAGGAAATGGGCTTTGCCGGAAGTGTTACTTTTTTGAGCGTCTATTTTTGCATGCTTTTCTGGGGGTTGTATGCGGCTATGACTGCACGAGACCGTTTTGGAGTGTTTCTTTCTTTCGGTGTAGTGATGCTGATATTTTGGCAGGCTGTGATTAATCTGTTGATGATACTTGGCTTTCTTCCTGTCGTTGGTATTCCTTTACCGTTGGTGAGCTATGGCGGATCTTCACTGCTCACCACTTTATTTGGGCTTGGGATTTTGATGAATGTTAGAATGCGTCGGTTTCAGGTAGGGCAGAATGCTGATAAGTGAAATAATTCACAGTAGTTATATTTGATGGTGTCGTAAAAATATCCATTGTTTAGACTGCTAAAATAAGATCTTTTAAACAGCTAATAAAAGTAGGATTACAGTTCATTGATTCGCTGGATTGAAGCCGCATTCCCAGTTCACTTGCCTGGTCATGATACAGCATGTCGATTTCATATAAAGTTTCTACATGATCTGAAACAAAACTAATTGGTACCATAAGTATGTTTTTGCATCCTTCTGCGGCAAGCATCCCAAGCATTTCAGGTGTTGAAGGAGAAAGCCATTCCACAGGGCCTGATCTACTCTGGAAACAGAGTTTTCCAGAAAGATTAGTTATCTTTTCCACCAGTTTGATCGTTTCCTTTATGTGATCTACATAGGGATCACCATCTTCTATAAATGATACCGGAAGGCTGTGGGCACTGTAAACCACCTGAACGTCTTTCTGCTCAAATGCTGTCGCAGCTTTTATGATATTTGCAGCCACTGTTGCAACGTAGCCAGGTTCATTTTGCCATGAATCAATCACAGTTAAATCAACATTGCTACTCATTGTGCTGAGTGTGTTTTTAAGCTCTCGCACAGAAGATCCAGTAGTTGCACGAGAATAATGGGGATACAGTGGCAGCGCTATGATTTTGGTGATTCCTTTTTTGAATAGTGTGTTGAGTGCTGTTTCAGTATTTGGAAACCAGTAACGCATGGCAGATACAACTGTATAATCACCATGTTCCCTGAGCATTTCTTCAAGGGCTTTTCCCTGAGATAAAGTGATCTTGGTGAGTGGCGATCCGCCGCCGATCTTTTCGTATGTTTTCATGCTCTTTGGAGCACGTCTTCTTGAAATAAACCATGCCAGCGGTTTTTGCATACAAGATGGGCCAAGGCGAATGATTTCCCGATCTGAAAAAAGATTATAAAGAAAGGGGCGTACATCGGCTAGCTTTTCCGGCCCGCCCATATTAAGAAGTACAACTCCTGTTTGTTCTTTTTGCATGCTGATTTTCCTCTGTTTTAATTGGCAAAACACTAAATAGTAACT
>JAOZTO010000128.1 GCA_029942265.1 Desulfocapsa sp. | reverse complement strand
CCCCAACCCGAATGTTTACTTCAATAGAGGTGAGTTATGAGTGAATTCAACGAATTATTCCAAAAAAGCATCGATCAGCCTGATATATTCTGGGCAGAAGCAGCTGAAGATATCAACTGGACAAAAAAATGGGATAAAATTCTTGATACCTCAAACCCGCCTTTCTATCGCTGGTTCAGTGGAGCAGAACTTAACACCTGCTACAATGCCGTTGATCGTCACGTTGAATCTGGCAGGGGCGATCAGACCGCTATCATTTATGATTCTCCTGTGACCGATACCATTCGTAAACTCTCCTACAAAGAATTACAGACAGAAGTTGCACAATTTGCAGGTGCGTTGAAAAACCAGGGGGTAGAAAAAGGTGACACTGTTATTATTTATATGCCGATGATCCCCGAAGCTGCCGTTGCAATGCTTGCCTGTGCCAGGATCGGAGCTGTTCATTCCGTTGTATTTGGCGGTTTTGCGGCAAGTGAACTTGCTATTCGTATCGACCACGCTCAGCCCAAAGTTCTGGTTACTGCGTCTGGTGCTGTGGAGGGAAAAAAAATCATTGCTTACAAACCACTGGTGGACAGCGCCATCGAACAGTCCGATCATCAGCCTGAAAAGTGTATTGTTTTCCAGCGTAAGTTTATAACTTCTGATTTACAGGAAGGAAGAGATTTGGACTGGAATGAACTTGTTGCTGCGTGTGAACCCGCAGGCTGTGTAGCTGTTTCTGCAACCGATCCTCTCTACATTCTCTACACCTCCGGAACCACAGGGGCGCCAAAGGGAGTAATGCGTGACAATGGCGGACATGCCGTTGCCCTTTACTGGTCAATGAAAAACGTTTACAATATTGATGCAGGCGATGTTTTCTGGTCAGCATCAGATGTGGGCTGGGTGGTTGGCCATTCCTATATTATTTACGGACCGTTACTCAAAGGTGCCACCACCATCATTTACGAAGGAAAACCCATCGGCACACCTGACGCAGGTGCCTTCTGGCGTGTAATTTCAGAACACAAAGTAAAAGTCCTGTTCACCGCTCCCACCGCCTTTCGTGCCATTAAAAAGATGGATCCCACAGGTTCCTTTCTTGAAAAGTATGACATGAGTTCTTTTGAAGCGTTGTATCTTGCAGGTGAACGCTTGGATTCAGACACTTATCACTGGGCTTCAAAACTACTTAACACCCCAGTTATTGATCACTGGTGGCAGACAGAAACAGGTTGGGCTATTGTTGGAAATTGCCGTGGTATTGAAGAGATGGAAGTTAAAGCCGGTTCTCCAACACTGCCTGTTCCCGGTTACGATGTTCGTGTAGTTGATGATGCAGGCGTTGAAGTCCCTGCCGAGACAGAAGGAAATATCGTTATTAAGCTACCACTTCCTCCTGGAACACTGGTATCTCTGTGGAAAAACGAGGAACGCTTTATCTCTTCGTATATGAAAACATTTCCAGGATACTATGAAACCAGTGACGGTGGATTTATCGATAAAGATGGATACGTATTCGTCATGGGTCGCATAGATGATGTTATCAATATTGCCGGACACCGCCTCTCCACAGGAGCTATGGAAGAAGTACTTTCAATGCACCCTGATGTGGCGGAATGCGCAGTAATTGGCACAGATGATCAGTTAAAAGGACAACTTCCACTAGGACTTTTTGTTGTAAAGGCAGGAGTTGATCGAGATCCTGAAGATATTAAAAGTGAACTTGTGAAAATGGTTCGTGAAAAAATAGGTCCTATTGCCTGCTTGCGTGAAACATCCCAGGTGGAGCGATTACCAAAAACACGATCAGGAAAAATTCTTCGTGGAACCATGCGATCCATAGCAAATGGTAAAGACTACCGTATGCCATCCACTATTGATGACCCGACGAGCCTTGAGGAAATAACTGGAGCCCTTGGAACGATGGGGTATCCCAAAAACTGACGTTACTATTCGACGAGTACCTGATAATTTACAGCAACGAAGCAGATGGAGAGTTTTTACGACGCCATCAACTGTCACTGAATACAAATTGACTATCTATAATTTAATTATTATGTCGTAAAGTACAAAATATGTTTTAAAATTAAAGGGCAGGAATTTTCCTGTCCAATGCACGACAACCACAAACAACAAGGACAAAAAAGGTAATATCATGAAAATCCATGAGTACCAGGCAAAAGAACTCTTTCGCAAATCAGGAATTCCTGTTCCTGAAGGAAAAATTTGCAAAGACAAAAAAGATATCTCCTCACTTCTTGAGGGAATGAAAACGCCCGTAGCTGTAAAGGCCCAAATTCTTGCCGGTGGCAGAGGGAAAGGCGGAGGCGTTATTCTTGCCAAAACTATAGAAGAGGCCCAGGATGCTGCTAATAAAATTCTTGGTATGCAACTTATCACCAAACAGACAGGTGCCGAGGGTACTGAAGTACAAACTATCCTGTTTGAACAAGGTGTTGGAATTGCCCGAGAGCTTTATCTTTCCATACTCGTAGATCGCGAGGAAGCTGACATTGTGATTATAGCCAGCCGTGACGGTGGTATGGACATTGAAGCAGTAGCCGAAGAAACACCTGAACGTATTATCAAAGTGCATGTAAATCCTCTTCTTGGATTACAGGGATATCAGGTACGGGAACTGATATTTGGCCTGGGAATTGAGCCTTCATCTGCAAAATCCTTTGCCGGAATTGTCAAAAAACTCTTCTCGGTATTCGTATCATATGACTGCTCGCTGGTTGAAATTAACCCCCTTGTTATCACAACTGATGACGAGGTTATTGCCCTTGATGCCAAGGTCGATATTGACGGAAGCAGTCTCTTTCGTCACCCCGATATTGTCGAAATGTACGATGACAGCGAAGAAGACAAACTCGAAGCTGCGGCTGCAAGTTACAACCTGAATTATATCCGTTTAAATGGTACCATCGGAAGCATGGTCAACGGAGCAGGACTTGCCATGGCAACCATGGATCTGATTAAACAGGCTGGTGTCGAACCCGCAAATTTCCTTGATGTTGGAGGCGGTGCAAATGCTGAGATGGTTGAGAATGGTTTCAAAATCATCTTGAGCGATCCCAATGTACGTGGCATCTTTATCAATATTTTTGGTGGAATCCTTCGATGTGATATTCTTGCTGAAGGTGTTGTTGCCGCTGCTAAAAATATTGGATTAACGCTACCTGTTGTCGTTCGCATGGAAGGGACAAATGTAGAAGAAGGGAAACGAATTCTAGCCGATTCCGGCCTCAGCCTGACAAGTGCTACTGATCTTGAACATGCGGCAACACTTCTGGCTGCCATATAACAATGAAATATTTTTTCTATCATCATAAGCTGTTGTGCAGTTCGTTGCTTGTATTTGCTTTGCTGTGTTTCCACTATCCAGTGAACGCAAAACTTATCATTGCCCAGGGAGGCGGTTCCGGATACATCATGGGAAACAGCCTGCCTGCGGTGACGATGGCAGTAGCAGCAGAATCAGATATCATCATCAAACTCGACACAGTCCTCACAGCTGACAATGAAGTAATTGTCTTTAGCTCAGGAACACTGAACGAAGCAACAAATGTGGCAGATATTTTTCCGGATCGAATCCGAAAGGACGGCAACTACTATGCAATCGACTTCACATTGGATGAAATCCGCCAACTGACTCTGCATGATCCGGCAAAAGGTGTTTCAGAAAACGCCCCCCCCCGATTCACCATCCCAAGCCTTGTTGAACTGCTCTCTTTAGTAAAAGTACTGGATAGCAATCTGGAATATACAAGTAATATTGCCATCGAACTCAAGCAAATCTGGTTGCACCGTAAAGAAGGGAAGGATCTCAGCAGTTCAGTACTTGGTATCCTACAGCAATACGGATACACAGGAGAGGACGGCAACCTTTTTCTGCTGTCTTACGATGCGACAGAACTCCCCCGTATCGCTAAACAGCTCCCGCAAAGAGGTATTGTAGCCAAACTTGTTCAACTCGTTGATACCAGTGACGGACAAGAAAACTTGGAAGAAGAGTGGGGCAAATGGAACAGCTACAATTACGACTGGATGTTCACAAAATCAGGACTCCGCTCGCTTGCAGGTACCGTTGTTGCCATTGCTCTTCCTAAAAACATGCTTGTTGACACAAACGGCGAACTGTTGCTGGATGGATTTGTAAAAAATGCACAACAGCTTGGACTCATGGTTTTCACCTTCTCTGTCCAAAAAGAAGATGAAAGTCGAGTTCTTTTCACAAACAGCTTTGACGAAGAACTACAATTTTTCTACTTTAGCGCAGGAATTGATGGAATCATAACAAACTATTACAGAGATGTTCTGGACTTCCTGAAAAACAGAACGCTGTCCCCTGCTGTGTCCGGAACACATGCAGAGACAGTGCCCCCATCAGCAGTAACAAAACAAAATAATACCGACCCGCTTGGGCTTACTGCCCCAGTAGGACAAACATCAGAGGAATAGAACAATGGCTATATTTATTAATAAGACAACGAAAGTTATAGTACAGGGAATCACAGGAAAAGAGGGAAAGTTTCACACACAGCAGTGCCGCGATTACGGTACTAACATCGTTGGCGGAGTAACTCCTGGCAAAGGCGGACAGGATATGGAAGGAATCCCCATATTCAACAGTGTCGCTGAGGCGTGTCGCGTAACAGGGGCTAACGCTTCAATGATCGTGGTTCCACCGCCATTTGCAGCCGAGGCTATTCTTGAGGCAGTGGATGCAGAACTTGATTTGGTAGTTTGCATAACTGAAGGAATACCGGTTATGGACATGTTGCGGGTAAAAAATGCTATGGCGGGTAAAAAAACCAGACTCATAGGTCCAAACTGTCCTGGAATCATAACTCCTGGAGAATGTAAAATTGGCATTATGCCAGGGTCTATCCACACTCCAGGCGGCCCGGTTGGTGTTGTTTCACGATCAGGAACACTGACATATGAAGTAGTCCATCAACTGACTGAACAGGGACTTGGACAGACTACCTGTTTAGGAATCGGCGGAGATCCCATCAATGGCACAAACTTTATCGACTGCCTCTCAGCATTTCAAAATGATCCTGAAACAAAAGCAGTAGTGATGGTTGGCGAAATCGGAGGCAGCGCAGAGGAAGAAGCCGCCGTCTGGATTGCTGCCAATATGACAAAACCCGTGGTTGGATTTATTGCTGGGTTAACTGCTCCTCCAGGACGATGTATGGGGCATGCAGGTGCTATTGTAAGTGGTGGCCAGGGAACAGCAGAGGCAAAACTTATTGCCATGCGGGAAAATGGAATCCATGTGTGTGAAAGCCTTGGTAAACTAGGGAAACTTTGTAAGGAAGTTTTCTCACAACAGACTGCATAACACTCATTATGAAAGAAATTAACTGGCAGGAATTTGAACAGGTCGAGCTGCGCGCAGGTACGATTGTAGAGGTGAACGATTTTCCGGAAGCCAGGCATCCCGCCTGGAAGTTGCTTATTGATTTTGGAGAGAGCATAGGCACACGAAAATCAAGTGCTCAAATCACAAACCTTTACAGCAAAGAAGAGTTGCTTGGTAAACAGGTAATCGCTGTGATTAATTTCCCTAGAAAGCAGATCGGCCCCTTTATGTCGGAATGTCTGGTTACAGGATTCACTGGAGAAGATGGGGCTGTAGTACTCGCCGTCCCTGACAAGCAAGTTACAAACGGTTTAAAGATATCATGAATAACCAACAAACACCCTTCCGCGTGCTCATCGGAAAACCCGGCCTTGACGGACACGATCGAGGGGCAAAATTCATTGCCCGTGCGCTTCGTGACGAAGGGTTTGAAGTGATCTACACTGGTATTCGCAGAACAGCCGCAGAAATTGCGGCTACTGCCATTCAGGAAGACGTTGATGTTGTCGGACTCTCTTCACTCTCTGGTGCTCATCTGCGTCTTTTCCCTGAAGTAGTCAACGAACTGCGATCACGTGGTGCTGAAGATATTCCGGTTCTCGGTGGTGGCGTTATCCCGGATGAGGATATCTCCTTACTCCTTGAAAGTGGTTTAAATGCCATCTTCACACCCGGCACTCCTGCTACTGATATTATCCAATCGTTTACAACTGCCAGCAAGCAGCATCGGGATCATGACCAAAAAAAGTAATGCCCTGCTTTCAGGAATAAAGGCTCAAGATCCCCGGAGTATTGCACGAGCCATTTCCAGTGTTGAAAACAATGATCAAGATGCGGCAAGTCTTCTTTCTGGCCTTGATCGGCATTTAATAGATACTGTTCTAATCCTTGGAATCACAGGGCCTCCAGGTGCAGGGAAATCTACCATCACCTCACCTATAATCAGCACCCTACGTAAACAAAAGAAACGAATCGGAGTTATTGCAATTGATCCATCGTCTCCAATCAGCGGTGGGGCCATCCTTGGTGATCGCATCCGTATGATGGATCATGCTCTCGACGAACAGGTTATACTTCGTTCCATGGCAACCCGGGGAAGACTCGGTGGACTTTGCGCCTCGGCTGGTGCCGCTGTTCGAATTATGGCAGCCTCTGGTTGTGAGGTGATCATCATCGAAACCGTGGGGGTCGGCCAGTCTGAAATGGACATAGTACGTCTTGCCGATTGCACACTTATGGTGCTCGCCCCTGGATTTGGTGATGATATTCAGGCCATGAAGGCAGGTTTACTTGAGGTTGCTGATTTTCTTGTTGTCAACAAATCAGATATTGCCGGTGCCGAATCTCTCTGTATGGAAATGGAACATATTTTTGTACAAAAAAAGGAGGAGAGCGGAATCCAACGAGTCCTGCAAACTGTTGCCACTAATAACAAAGGAATCGCCGAACTACTTGATGCTGTAGAACACTATGAACAATTTATTACTGCAAACGGTATCAAAGAGAAGCGGCGTGCCAAAGCAATGGATGTCGAGACTCTTGATTGGATATTTGAAATGCTGCGCCCCAAATTATCCAAAGTCATAGTTGAGCACGCAACAAAAGACGATCCACGGGTACGAGCACAAGAATTGATTAACAGATTGCTTCCCATTGCATAAATGAGCCTGTTGATTTAATGCCTTTTGTCCCGATCTCTTCGTTAAATGAA
>JAOZTO010000127.1 GCA_029942265.1 Desulfocapsa sp. | reverse complement strand
TGCGCAGCATATTGTCTGGCGAACAATTCTGAAGGCGGCATTTGCTCACTCGGACTTCCGATTATCACCGGTGGACTCAAGGAATCTGGCATCAACTCTGTCATCAGCTCTTTAAGTGGAATACTATTATCTGCATTATCCTTGCAAAAAATCACACTATCTTTCATATCCAGTTCTGTCGGATCACACTTAAGATAATGTTTAGCGGCAATCTCTAGTATTTGACGTCTTGCATCCATACTCGCAGACTTGGTCATAAAGCCAGTACGGTATGCAGTGGTACTTGCGATGGATCCGTGACTCCAGGGAGTAACTTCTGTATCTCCTGCCTCGACATCAATATGATCTACCGAAATCCCAAGGGCCTCCGCTGCAATTTGAGCCTGCGTAGTCTCACTTCCCTGGCCATGCCGCCCCATACTGCAACACAGTGTCACACTGCCGTCAGCATGAATACGAACAAGTGCAGAAGTGTTCCCCTCAGTTGGTGTACCGCAACAATGTGTTCCTGCCGCCATGCCAACAGCACGCCGTTTAGGGCCATCTACTGCAGATGGTTTTCCCCAGCCCTTCCATTTCTTTTTCCATTCAAATATTTCGGCTCCCTTGGTTAAGCATTCCTGAAGAGCTTCACAAGTCAGGTGAAAAGCCGGTGGCCATTTATCTTTCCATTCGGCAGGATCATGATATTCATCTCCTTCCAGAGAATATACCCCTTGTAACAAATCACCTGTATGTATTTTATTCTTCAAACGAATTTCAATCGGATCTTGATCCAATTCTACAGCAGCCATATCCAGAAGACGCTCCATAAACGCCCCCATTGTCACATCGCCAACACCTCGCATACAACCCGCTGTAACTAGGTTTGTTGATACTCCCTGAACAGAAAAATATCCATTAGGGCTTTTTCCATACGTTTCACAACAAAAGAAGCCAACATCATCCTTGAATCCATATCCGCCATTGTCAATAAGATGTTTTATATCTATTGCCAAGATCGTGCCATCTTTTTTGCAGCCTAATCGCCCCCGGGATCGTTCCAGGTGACGCCGTTTTACCGTTGCCATACTTTCAGATTGTGAAAGCTCAATCTTTACAGCTCGACGAATTTTTTTTGCCAAAAGAACCGTCATCATATGGAAGTTATTAATCCACCATAAACCGAAGGAACATCCGGAAGGAAGAGCAATTACTCTAACCTTGTTGATTGGAATACCAAAGGCCTGGGCAACGCTTGATCGTGCTTCTGACGGTGTCTGGGTGGACGTCCACATGGTGACTTTATCTCCAGCCCATTCTGCTATACAAGCATTTCTTCCAATTGGAGCATAATGTTGGCTATCAAATTTCACACTTGCTTCAACAACAATATCAGATTTGGCTATACCATCATCAACATCTCCCCAATTTATAACAAATGGTTCGCGCTTATTCCCTTCTGATACTACCTGTGCAGCATCAGGTTTCATTGCCATTTCAGGCGTTAAAACTGATGGCAATATTTCATATTCTACTTCAATCAACTTAATAGCCTGCTTGGCAATATCTTCATTTATGGCAGCAACTGCAGCGACTTCATCCCCCACAAATCTTACCGTATTGTCCAGAATGTGACCTCTGTAATTAAACCAGCATGCCTCCCACTCTAGGTCAGGTGCATCTTTGTAGGTTATGACACCAAGAACCCCTGGTAGAGCATCAGCAGAGCTTGTATCAATATTTTTAATTTTAGCGTGAGCGTGAGGGCTTCTCAGTATTTTCCCAAACACCATATTAGGCACTTGATGATCAATTCCGTATTTTAGACTGCCTGTAACCTTTTCCCTGGCGTCCTTGATTTGGACTGACTTACCAACCACTGAGTGTGCCATTTTCGATTTATTTTTCATCGTGACTATTCTCCATCTTATTAGCCGCTTCCTGAACTGATTCTATAATTTTGGGATAAGCACCGCAACGACAGATATGCCCACTAAGTGACATGGCAATTTCAGACGGAGTTGAATCAGCTTTGGTTTCAAGCAAATTTTTGGTGCTCAATATGATTCCAGGAGTACAAAAACCACATTGAAAGCCATGCTTTTCGACAAATGCTTCCTGAATAGGATGAAGGTTATCATGGGTACCCAATCCTTCAATAGTGGTTATTTCCTTACCTTCTGCCTGTTTGGCAAGCATCATACATGCTAGCACAGGTTTGCCATCCAGCAGGATAGTACATGCGCCACACTCCCCTTCACCGCAGGAAACACGAACTCCAATCAACCCCAGTCTCTTTTTCAAGACATCTGCTAAAATCTCGTGAGGTTCTATCTCAAATTCCTGTGTCTTTTCATTGACCATTAATTGTAACTTTATCACGACAGCACCCTCTTTGTAAGAGCTTGGGTATTTCTCTCTATTGCCCGTTTTGTCAGTACTCTACTAATTTCGCGCCTGTACTCCATGGTGCCTCGGACATCAGTGATCGGCTTTACTTCATTTGCCACTTTGTCACTCACTTTATCGATCATTGCACTATCGATGGCTGAAACATTTACCCCTAGAAGCATTTCTTCTGCTAATTTAATACGAAGAGGGGTAGGTGCCACTGCACCGAATGCAATTCTCACATCTGATAAGATGGCGTTGTCATCCATAGTCATACTTGCCGCCATGTTTACAATAGCGATATCAACCACCGTTCGCCCAACCTTGAGAAAACAGGACGCTGCGTTGGAGGATGGGACGGGAATTCGAATTTCAACAAGTAATTCATTCTCTTCTCGTGCAGTTTTGTTCAAACCCAGAAAAAATTCGTCCAGAGCCAACCATCTCTCACCAGAAGAGTTAACAAGCTTTACTTCCGTTCCCAGAACTAGAAGCGGTGGCGCCATGTCAGCAGATGGAGCGGCACGACAAACATTTCCACCAATAGTTGCAGTATTACGTATCTGCGGAGTGGCCAGCTCAGATGCTCCTTCAGAAATTATTGAAAGCGAGCTATCAATTTCAGAAGATGTTTCTATTGAAGATAATATAGTTAACGCTCCAATAGAAAGATTCTCTGAGTCTTGCCTGATATAGCTTAGTTCAGGAATGAACGTGAGATCGATGCAATAGTCAAGATTGACCACACCTTGCTGCCACTGGAGAAGAAGGTCTGTGCCGCCAGCCCAGTATTTGGCCTTTTCAGCATATTTCTCCTTCATATCACATGCTTCGGCGATTGTTAACGGTCTTAAATATTCAAAATTGTTTTTTTTCATTTACTTTAACCTCAAGACTTACTAAAAATAAACCAAGTAATATTAGCCACTAAAACCATATTCATTTATTAAACAAACCATTAATACTATTTTTTCGGTAAACGACCATCTAATGTTAGAAGCACATCATACATTGCAGGTCGTCTGTCTCTAAAAAGTGAAAAATAGTCTCTATGTTTTCTGATTTCCGCAAAATCAAACGTTGCCAACAAAACTGTTTCTTCCTCACGGCCTGCCTCGGCAACCTTTAGACCTGTTTCATCGGAAATAAACGACTGTCCAAAAAATTCAAGCTGGCACGATTCACCTACCTCCAAACCAACTCTATTGGATGCAACAACTGGAACAACATTAGCCGCAGCATGTCCCATCATCACGTGTTGCCATTGATGAGAACAGTCGTAGCCTTTGTCATACGAAGCGATTCCAATAGCTGTCGGATAGAGCAGAATATCTGCTCCCATTAAAGCCATCGCTCTGGCACATTCTGGAAACCATTGATCCCAGCAAACACCTACACCAATATTACCGTATTTAGTTGGCCACACTTTAAAACCAGTATCACCAGGAGAGAAATAATACTTTTCTTCGTATCCTGGTGAATGTGGAATATGTGTTTTACGATAGACTCCCATTTGTGTTCCATCTGCATCTATCATCATTATTGAATTAAAGAGGGCATTACCAGCTCTTTCATAAAAACTGATGGGTAAGACAACTGACAGTTCTTTAGCAAGCTCAGACATTCTAGCTAAAAGCGGATTGTCTTTTACTTCTCTGGCCAATTCAAAAAATTCTTTTTTCTCATCCTTACAAAAATATGGTGTTGAGAACAGCTCTTGGAGTAAAATGATCTGTGCTCCCTTTTTGGCAGCATTTCGTATTGCCATTTCAGCTTTATCGATGTTTTCATCCGTATTTTCGCCACAGGCCATCTGGGTTGCAGCAACAGTTATTTCAGCCATATAATATCCTTTTATGTATTAAAAATATAATGGTGGATTCGTAACAACTCTTCATCTTTTTTGTACTGTGAATATACACATCAATAACCGATGCCTCTCCAAAAAACAATTCCCTCTTCGGGTAGGTTTTTCTATTTTAGAAGCCTTTAAAAGGATCTAAAAAAATTGGTCAGAGGGTCTTTATCGGACTGCTGGGTAATAGAAGATAGGGATGAGATGAACAGAGAAAACAGTTCAGGATGGCCGGAAATTTTAAGTTTGCCGTACAGATTCTTACGATGCATTTTAATTGTATCGGAAGAAATATTCATTTTTCCAGCTGCGGATTTGATAGAATATCCTTTCAGCATTAGATGAGTCAATTCAATTTCTCGCTTCGTCAAAATAGATTTACCGAAATTTTCATATGCTACAAGCAACTGTTGCCCCAAATCAAAACTGGGGACACTGGCTTCCGTACTTTCGATATTTCCGGCACACCAATGCCGCTTTGCAACATTTTGGACTATGGGATCAACCATGTGTAAACGATTTTTTTCTTGTTCAGAATATGGTGGGCTATTAGAGCCACGGCCAAGTTCAATCCACAAACTCGTATCTTCATCCAAGGTGACCAGGTACAGAACATCTTCCACGATACCTGTGGCTTTATAATAAGCTAAATAATATTCGCTTTGAGCAAAGTTATCGGGCGATAACTCTTTTAAATGGTAAAATCCTGGGTCGACGCCCCTTAAAACGGACTGATAAACAGGGTCAAGCAGATATGCTCCTGAACAATAACTCTCAAAATGAAGTTCATGTTCCTCGGGAGCGATGCCACTGTCGTACACATGAGCAGGAACCTTCTTTTTTTCAATTTTGGAAATAAGTAGTTTGTCGAATGGAACAAGATCGCAAAGTGCTTTTGCTAAAATACGAGGAAAGATTACATTGTCCAGATGGGCAATCATTTGTCCCACAGCTTCATTCCATCTCTGAAAATTGAAACATTCCCTGGTCATATAACCTCCTTGTTAAATCGTTTGTATCTGATCCAACACAGTTCGCAACATAATATTCTTAGGGTCCGGTAAGAAATAAGGCACGGGAATTAAATAACCTGAACATATTTCGTAACTATTCAGCTAGTACCCGATATTTGGAAAAACACTGAACTGTAACTGTTCAGATGTGCCTCATATTCGTTCATTTGGACATTCGAAGCATAGTTTGTTATGTGAGAATGTCCAAATGGGCGAAGATGGGGTGCAACTGAATAGTTACCGTTTTTTTAAGTATAGCTGGCGAAACAAAGGGCAGGAAAGATGTTCAGGTTATTTGATGTACGTTCCTAACATGGCATTTTCCTGTCGTAAATGTGCTGTAGATTCAACCGGTTTTATATCTTCACAACTGCAACGTAGCTGGTGGCTATGCGAGGATTGTGAAGATATGAATTAAAAATCACAAGAAAATCACCAACCAAGACTCAGGTAATCGTGGATAGAATCAGCTGCTGCCCTTCCTGCGCCCATAGCAAGGATCACTGTTGCAGCGCCAGTTACTATATCTCCACCAGCCCAAACAGCTTTTTTGCTGGTCTTGCCAGTTTTTTCATCTGTTACGACATTTCCCCACTGATTAAGATTGATATCAGGTGTCTCGCTAGTTAGAAGTGGGTTGGCACCAGAACCTACGGCAACAATACATAGATCACATGGCATTTCAAACTCCGATCCTTCAATGGCGACAGGCCGACGTCTTCCGGATGCATCAGGTTCGCCAAGTTCCATACGTAGACACTCCATGCTGGTGAGTCTACCGTCTTCACTTCCGAGATACCTGGTGGGGTTAGTGAGTAAAGAAAGTTCTATGCCCTCTTCTTCGGCGTGGTGAATTTCTTCATTACGAGCAGGCATTTCCTCGCGAGAACGTCTGTAAACAACTTTAACACTCTTGGCACCGAGGCGCATAGCGGTGCGTGCAGAATCCATTGCAACATTGCCTGCTCCAAGAACAACAACATTTTTACCAATTGGGATGGGAGTATCGACTTCTGGGTATTTGTAGGCCTTCATTAGGTTGGCACGGGTGAGATATTCATTAGCAGATAATATGCCTACCAGGTTTTCTCCAGGGATGTTCATAAACCTTGGTAATCCAGCTCCAACACCAATATATACAACATCATAACCTGCTTCAAAAAGCTCATCAACAGAAACTGTTTTTCCGATAACGGCGTTACATTCAATTTCAACGCCCTGTCTTTCAAGGAAGTGTATCTCCTCGGCAACGATATCTTTTGGTAATCTAAATTCAGGAATACCATAAACTAAAACGCCACCGGGTTTGTGCAATGCTTCAAAAATTTTAACCTCATGTCCCTTAACAATTAGATCACCAGCAACCGTTAATCCAGATGGCCCTGAGCCAACCACAGCGACTCTCTTACCGGTTGGTTCAATCTTTGGTGGTAATTCACTGTGACCGTGTTCTCTTTCGTAATCGGCACAAAAACGTTCCAGGTGACCGATGGCAACGGCCTCTCCTCTTTTTCCGACAATGCATTTACCTTCGCACTGTATCTCTTGCGGACAGACACGACCGCATACCGCTGGGAGGGCATTTTTTTTCCACAAAATACGGGCGGCACCTGTAATATCACCATGAGCTATAAGATCAATAAAACCTGGAATGTCAACGTTTACAGGACAACCAGCTACACAGCCTGGTTTTTTGCAATGAAGACAGCGAGCAGCTTCCTCCTGAGCCATCTTTACGGTGTATCCAGTGGGAACTTCAAGGAAATTGTGTGCCCTGACTTTTGGATCCTGTGTAGGCATAGGAAGTCTGGGATTCTTAACTTTTTTAATTGTTGT
>JAOZTO010000126.1 GCA_029942265.1 Desulfocapsa sp. | reverse complement strand
AGTTGTGCATCGTGAATTGGTTCTAATCGTTTAACTGCTTTAAGTTCAACAATCACCAGTTTATCAACAACTATATCCAATCTGTACCCACAATCCAGTCGAACTCCTTTATATTTTACAGGTAATGACACTTGTCGTTCAAAGGCAATTCCCTGCACAGAAAGTTCATAACACAAGCACTCTTCATAAGCTGATTCCAGTAGTCCAGGCCCTAAACCTCGATGAACTTGGATTGCAGCGCCAATAATTTTATTTGATAACTGATCTTCTTTACTCATAGCGTGCCAACTTACTACAAAGCCCTCATTCAAAAAAGTTTCCTATCTTGTTTACCTTTGCGACCTTTGCGTCTTTGCGGTGAATAATCGTGTGTTATTCACCGCAAAGGCGCAAAGTACGCAAAGAAAAGATTTTTTTGTTTAATTATTTTTGCGATCTTTTATCATCTTTGCTGTGAATTATAAATTGTTCACAATTCGCTTAATCTCATTCTTCAAAATAGGTACATTAAAGTAACTGATCTTGTTTACCTCTGCGACCTTTGCGTCTTTGCGGTGAATAATCATTTATAATACACCGTTTAGCACACCATAATTCTATGATTGTTTTTAATAGCTTTTTTAAACTCATCACCTATTCTTTCCAGAAAAGTGTCAACATCCTCTTCTGACTCCAGATAAGTCTTTGAGTTATAACTAGACATCTTCATCTTTTTAACAGGTTTAGGCGGAGTCCCTTTTCCTTTCTTGTATTCCGCGGTTTCTTCCTCAATAAGACAGATTGTCTCAGCCAGGTACTCATCTGCGTCAGCCAATTGGTATTTAATATTTGGAATACTTTTTTCAACACCAATGCTTCCTTTTGTTTGCTGTAGCTGAAATAGAGCCTTATTACTCAAATGTTGATCTGCCTTCTTTTCATTGAGCAATAGTTTAACTTTCTCTATTTTTTGATCTATTTCTTCTTCTGCCTTGCCAAGAAATTCCTGCAGTAATTTATCATTTACATCCTGCACCTTAGCGATCAGACCATTGACTTCCTTGATCATGCCGTAAGGTTGTGGAGCTTTAAGAATCTCGTCCATCCGTCGAAGTGCTTTTGCTATCACATCATCTTTTTCAAGTATTGTTCTGTTAACTTTAAAATCAGCCACAGCTTGTAAAAGCGCTTCCCAGGTTGTTTTCTGGTTCTTATAGAAATCATTCAGATCGTGGAGGTCATCGGAGGTTTCAAGCAGATCATTCTTGTTAGCAAGGATTGCTTTAATAAGCTCGTACACATCACCAATCAACACCAGTTCTGACACCAGTTTGTTGCAACTGTCGATCTCTTTTTTACCAGGATATTGCCCTGTGTCTGCCAATGGTTTGTAAGACAATAAGGTGTCCTTCCAACTATTCAGATTGGTCTTAAGGAACTTTGCCAGATTATCCTGTCCTTCGGGACCGATTGTTCCAAAAACATCTTTTGCTATGGTTCTTACCTTTTGTAAATCTGCGGAAGAGATGATTTCTTTCTGGATAATTTTGATGTTCTTCCAATACGCTGTTTTGGAAAGAGGAGCATAGGCATCTTGCGATTTCAGTTTATCTCCATCGCTGAACAGTAAGTTGATTTTACCAGCACAAAACACCTTTGTTAGCAAGAGCACGGTTTCCCATTCTGACCAGCCAAAAGGTCGTTTTACAAAGTGTGCAACAAGATCAGTCAGAATGATCTGCTTATTGCTGCTGGTCATAAGTGAAATATAGGTATTAACCTCTTTTAGATCCTGGGCTTCGTTTTTCTCAACAAAGAGTTTGAGTTGTTGTTGCCCGACATCATCCATCTTCAGGGTTAGTTTGATTTCGTTCAGGACTTCCTGTGGACTTGCATGTACTTTAGTAAGGTAGCCAAACTTGGAATAAAAGTTTTGAATAAGATAATCAAAACCGCTAGCAACTGCAGTACTGGCAGTTGATGCAGAAACTGTCTGCTGATTCCCCATGATATAAAACTCAGAAGAGAGAATCATCTCATCCAACATGCCTTGTAATCGGTTCTTTCTCTCACGATTTTCATCTGCACGATTTCTGAGAATATCCTTCAGAGTAGAGGATGCTGCAGTATCACTTTTTAGTCTGATAAATTTATCTGTCTGGATGAAACGGCTTATTTCATCCGTCAGCTTTTTTTGATCCGGCAACTTTATCACCACATTGCCATCATTTGCACCACTGTGCATGATACACTTGCTGTTGGTGTACATATTGTAGTTATCATTTAACGGACTTATAAACTCCACGGACAGTTCGTCATTTCCTTTACCACTATGAAAATGGTCATCACAGATCCGATTGAATGAATAATCTTTTCGGTACGGAGTGTAGCGATGTTTTGTATTTCCTTTGAGGATGTCGTCAAAGATAATATCGCCAAGAAGTCCGATTTCTTCTGCGGATGAGACATCAATTTTCTCTATTTCTTTGGCGACTTCTCTTTCTTCATTGGTAAGAAAAAAATAAAGATCTCCATTGCGATTAACAAGATGCTGCTGTTCAAGACGTTGGAGACCATCTTCGATTTGACGCTTGAGATTGATTCTATCTGCATCCACCTCGGCAATACAGAGTGTTACCAGGTTATCTACGTTGGGTTTAATGATATCCACATAACGGATAAGAAATAAAGTTTGAAGCAGGGATATGTCGAATTTTTCAAGACTGCTGTTGTCTTTAGCCTGGGAGATACTTCTTTTGACGGCTGTATCCAGAAAACTCTCGATGCAAGGATAGAATTCATAGAGTGGAACCAGCGTATTTATCGATTTTTCGGATACACTTACAGCTGCAGACTGAAACGCATCCAGCATACTCCGTTCTCCTCTTGAGAGATGGAGTCCTGTGGCTCCAGCTTTTCGAATTGACTCAAATATTTTTTGTACTAATTGGAAATGATAGGGTGCGAATGGATAGTGGTCAGCAAAACTTTTTCCGTCTGCATAATGCTTCATGTTTGCACTATCATGGGTAAAAGTAAGCTGGTTGTTTATAATATCACCCTTAGTGCTGAAAAGGGTTTGCAGCTCTTTGTCTGCTACCTCGGTTTTTTCAAGGAGTCTTGCCTGGATAACTTCGTCTGTGTTGGTACTGGAAAGAGACAGTCTCGTATTGAAACGACCTTGAATTTTTGAAAAATCATTAGCTTTGGTTGATTTCAGATCGCCAAGAACAGCATCAATATCTTCCTGGCTGGTTACAAAAACCCACGCTCTTCCTTCGCAGACACGGCCGAGGTCTTCAACCATGGTTTGTAAGTTAAGCATCATCTGGGTGTCGCTTCCTATAAACTGTCCTATTTCATCAACGAGGAATACGATTCTATGTTCGTTACCCTTTGAATCCAGGTATTCTTTAACTCGTTTACAGAATGTTTCTATGGACGGATTGACAGTCTCCTCAGACTTATCAAACCACTCTTCAGTGGCTTCTATGCTTTTGCCTAACACTTGGGCAAAAGCCTCAACAATTTCATCTTTTAATAGAGTATAAGCGTCTCGTTCATCTTCCCATACAGATCCATAACTTTTTTTGAATACTTCCTTGAATTCCTCATATTTTCCTTTGCGAACCAAGTATCTTTCCATCTCTGCAAGTGGCAAGGAATCGCCACAGAACCCTTGCATCTCATTAAATACTTTCCAAAACACTGAACGGATAGCCGTACGTCCATCGGCATCCTGAGCCTTACTGTCGATATTAAAAAGAACGACATCAGTACTTATCTGACTTGCTCGTTTAAGATCACCGAGCATCATAGGATCTTTAATTTTATCATCAAAGAACTCTATGGCATTTTTTTCACTACCATCTTCAGGATTACTGGTGAGGCGGTTATCAAAAAGGTACGAGAGAATCTTAATAAAATGAGATTTACCAGAACCAAAGAAACCGGAAACCCAGACACCCATGCGACCAGTTACTGTGGGGTCGTGAGGATTATCTTTTACTGCAAGATACTTTTTTAACAGGTCGTTTAAATGTACTGACAGTTCTCTGGTAACGACATATTCATCAAGCTCCTGCCAGACGATGGTTGCATTTTGCTGGTCTGCTTTGACCACACCATTGATTGGTCTGGATATTTTTTTGGTAAATATTTCGTTTATCAACATCCATTACTCTCCATGATGATTCATTTTCAAGGAGCCAGTTGAAAGGCTCGATAGTAATTACTTTCTGCTAATTTTCCAAACAAGCTCAGCCCATAACCTGTGAACTTGCCGGGATAAAACATTACCAATGGAGTATCTTCCATAATTGGCTGAAGGTTATTGAGCAGATTGTGACTGCGTACCATTGGGTAGACACTACCGACACCAGAAATCAAGACGAGATCATGCTCTTCTGGTTGAGCAATTTCTGCAAAGACTTTAGCGATTTTATCTGCCGCCAACGGTGCTTTTAGTGCTGCAAAAAGTTTTGAATCTCCCTTTTTCTTTTGCATCTCAAGCACTTTATCAAGCAGCTTACGACTTTTAAGATATTCAATAACCAACCTGAATAAATCAATATGTTTCACTTGCAAATCAGGTCGTACTTTGCCGATCTGATGTAATGTGAATTTGATATGATCTCGGAGATCAAGCTCTTTTTCAGGAGGATAATCAAAAATATAAAAACCAATATCTTTAGCCAAGCCTTTGTTTTGTAACAGCTCCTCAGATGTTAACTTGGGTACAATTTGATTAAGTCGCTTTTGAAAGGTATCCATAATATTCTTACTTTACTCAGTAATCTCCATACAGCGAAGGACATAGTCTTCGTTATTCTGTTTTAGGTATTTGGCGACTTCCGGCATTATCTGCACAGATTGCAATTCGAGTGACCGGGAATTATCGATAAAGGCGGATTCTGCCAATATCCGAAACACAACCTGACGTAATTTCTCTGTAGTAGATTCTGACCAGTTAGCAATGATTGGTTCAATCTGCACACAGCTTTCTAGGTATGCTCTCCAATCTGTTTTGTTGAGTTTTGGGTTATACGTCTGCCAATGATCTCGACAGACTCTATCCATAAAGTCACCAACCAATCTGGAATGTTTTATTGCTGCTGCTAATACTGCCTGAGTTGCTGTTTCTGCAGAACCGTCTTTTACAAGGTACCAAAGATCTGCCGTCATCAACGATAGGCGTTTTCGTATAAGATTTGCTTGTCTTTTAGCCGTTGCTGGACTTCTTTTTTGAAGAATATTATCAGTGATAATCGCTTGGTTCCATTCATCTTTTGAGACTTCTTGCAATAAGAGTTCAGATACCTTTCTTGACTCTGGAATCATCAGAGAGCCTGCGACTATTTCTCCGTTGTATGTGGTAATATTCTTTGTCATTTTATTTTTCAAGTTCATACCTGCAACAAAAAATCATTATCTTAATGTTATTACAGGTAATATCAAAAGTTTTCAATCAATCTATCCAACTCTTACTGTGGTAAGTCAAGAGGCTCAAGCCTAGTGCGTGCAATACTTTCCAACAAATCTACCTTGGTATTAACTTCATTTTCATTAATGAGGATAATTTGTTGTTCTTTGGCCGGATTATTTTTATGCCCAGTTGTTAACTTTAATCTTTCTTTTAAGTAAAAATGAAAAGCTGCTTTTATTTCAATTTCAGCCTCCCCATCCACCATATTATAATCTCGTTCTATACATTTTTTTTGACTCTCAGTTAAGCCAGGATGGGTTGAGATCCGGAATGTAACAGTATCGTACCACAAGAAATCGTTTGAGTGATCTAGGGAACTCTTTTTGGTTTCTCCTAAAGACAAAATCCTACCCAAGTTGAAATCCCTATACTGTTTACTTTTGTGACATAAAGAGCGAACGTGCCACCTATGACCGTCAAAGCCCAAAGCATGTGGAGATATCCATCTCCGGCTCGGCTTAGAATTATTCATAGACTGATATTCGATTTCTATGGAAGTGCCATTATGGACACATTGTAAAATAGTCTTGAATGTGTGCTCATCAACAATTCTCCCAGGGTTGGGAAGACTGTATGCTGGTGGCATTGTCCCACAAGAAAACACATCTTTAGTTTTTTCCAGCAGAGCAATTAGTAATTGCGACAGATATGATGTACTTTTTTTGGAAACAAATATTGGTTCTATGGAATCTGTGGCTATATACTGCTTGGCACTATTGTCATAGTAAAGATTGCCGGAGGCGTCTTCTTGATACGACTTAAGATCCTTTGTGGCCTGTGGTGTTGAAATATCAAAGAAATCAACGATATCCCTTCGACTGATCCTTCCCTCCCACAGAAGCCTTGACTCGATAAACTCCAATCTCTTCTTGACATTCCATCTCATAATGTATCTTCCATCGCAAATATTTAATAACCGTTACTCATTTAATATCATATTTTAAAATAGATGTATACTAAGAATGCAAAAGCATATTCACTTTTATTCTACTTGACTTGTTGACATATAAACTATTCGGACTTAGTGTTCACACAGAATACAAAACATATATCATTTGAAGCGGAGCAAGTATCTATTGAAAATATTATCCATTGATGGAGGAGGTCTTCGTGGCATTTATGCTGCGCATATCCTTCACCGAATCGAAGAAGAGTTTTCAGTATCTTGGAAAGATGATTTCTCCTTAATTGCAGGAACAAGCACAGGAGCCATAATAGCTGCAGGTCTTGCTTGTGGGTTAAGTGCAAAAAATATTTGTGACTTTTATAAAGATCATGGCAAGCATATCTTTACTAAACGGCCACTCTTTCGATTAGGACTCACAGCCAGCAGGTATAAGAAAAGCTACTTGAAAAAAGTACTCTTTGATGTTTTTGATGATAGAAAACTTGGCGATATAGATACGCCTCTTTTGATTCCAGCCACTGATATCGGCAACGGTTGTGTTCATGTTCTTAAATCCAAATATGACGGATCATTTTGTCGTGATCCCAATATATTTGTTGCAGATGCAGTTCTGGCATCCTGCTCGGCACCTACTTATTTCGATCCACACATCATTAACACATACATGTTAGCAGATGGAGGGTTGTGGGCAAACAATCCGTCATTAGT
>JAOZTO010000125.1 GCA_029942265.1 Desulfocapsa sp. | reverse complement strand
CTAATTACAGATTTAACTTGTAATTATTCATTTTAAAATGGTATTGCTTAATAATAGTTTTGTGCATTTGCAATAATGTACCACAAGTATATAAAAGTAGGTATTGTCTACTTTTGTGGACAAGTAGAGTACCTGCCCTTATAGGGTAAACAACGCAACTCACTGATATTCATAGCATGAACAAAGACAACATATTGCAAAAAAATGGCACAACACTTGCTATTACAAAATACGCTTAACATAACAACTGCAAAATTTTTCCATTCCATTCTTTTATGGGAGTCGTGTAACTATGGCAGAACTACTATTTGCATCATTCGTCTTGGACAAAGATCAGGATCTGGAAATTGCCATCGCTGCTGAAAGCGTAATGGAGGCAACACCTCTTACTGAGAAAATCCAACCACTACCAGCTAGTGTTCCCTTCCTCGAAGGTATTATGCATCTGCGTAATGCGGTCATCCCTGTAATAAACATGAAAAAAAGGATGGGCCTTGATAATTCTTCGGAATACGGCAGTGATGCCAAGATTGCTGTTATCCTTCTGGCAAATCAAAAATTTGGACTCCTTTTTGATGATATTAAAGAGGTGCTGCGTGTTGATGATTCCCTGCTTCTTCCAATCCAACCCGCATTACAATCAGAAAATTATATCATTTCTGATCTGATAACCCTACACGACCAACAGAGAACCCTTGAAGTATTGGATCTGAATCGGATTTTTATGGATTCCAGCCTATTAGCCGAATCCGTAGCTACTGCACCTACAGCACAAAACAGTGAACCACGAACGTATTCCAGGTATGTCATATTTTCTTCTGGAGGAAGAGAATATGGTGTTCCCGTGGAAAACTCAAGAGAACTCACTTTTCTTACTGATATCGATGATATGTTCAAAACAGGATATCTCGAAGGCGCTCTCCAGTTACGGGGTCGAACAATTCCTGTGATGAATGCCAGTGCACTTCTTAATGGAGGAAGCACGAACGAAGCTGGTGAATCAAGTCGTATTCTGGTGCTGTCCACCGATTCTCTGAATTTTGGCATGATCATTGACGAAATAGTTGAAATTCTCACTGTAACAAATGAAGAAATTCTCCATATGCCAGCCAATAGCGACCAGGCTGTGACTGGTATCTACGAACCTGTTCCCGAACGTAATATTATGCTTCTGAATATTGGAAATCTGGTCACAAGTCAGTTAGAGCTGCTCCAATCTATGGCCAGGATCAAATCGGGTGACGAAGAAGAAGCAGTAGAATCTGTTGCTGTAGCAGAATCAAGACATCTCATTACAGAAAACTGCTACCTTATTTTTTCCATTGAGCAACATTTTGCCATTGAGCTAAAAGATGTTCAGGAAATCATCGAACATGACATGTTAATGTCTATTCCAGGAGCACAGGGGTTTGATTCAAAAGTTCTCAATCTGAGAGGACAGGTTATTCCAGTAGTTGACCTGCGTAGTTTTTATAATTATCCGAAACTGAATACAAATAACAATGCCTCCAGGCTAATCATCTGTCGTGATGGAAAACATGTTGTTGCTTTGCAGGTTGATGCCATTGTGACCATTTATAAGCAGGAAGAATTCCATAACACGCCGTCTTTAAACCCCAAATTACAGCCTAAAAAAGATACTCTTGATCGTCTGATTGAATTCGTTGGAGAGCAGGGAATTAAAAAACATGTGCTAGTAATTAATACTCGCAATCTGATCAACAATCATCTGCGAAAAGATATCAACCAGACAAAACCAACAGTTGAAATTAATACATCTGAAGATAAACCAGATTCTCAAAAAGGAGAAAAATAATGGCCGCCAGCACAGCAACTCAAACAACAGTAGATACAACAGGTTTTGAACTCCTCACCGAACCCAGTTATCTTGTTAATGATGACATGATGATCGTATGGTGCAATGAGGCGTTTCTGGCAGAATTTAAACTCAAAGAGAATCAGGTCGTTAGTAAAATCACCTGTGAAGAGGCTTGTCCTTCACAGTTTTGCGGCACAAAAAATTGCCCCGTTGTGAAGTCCAAACGAATCAAAAAGATGACCGAAGTAGAGCTGTTCCACAATGATGATGGCACCATCAGCTGGTACCTTTCCAAGGCAACTCCAATGCCTTCAAAAAACGGCACCCTGATCACCATGAGAAATATCACTGAAACGAAAGATACTCAGACAAAGCTAAGACAGATGGAGACAGATCTCAATGTGATTCCCACCCCCATCATGGAAATTGACACTCAATTTACCATCACCTTTATGAACCCTGCCGGAGCTGCAGTTGCTGGTAAAACACCAGATGAGGTTATTGGAACGAAATGTTACGACCTGTTTAAAACCCCTCACTGTAAAACTGAAAAATGTGCCTGCGCCAGAGCTATGAAAACAGACTCGGTGATTACAGATACAACTATTGCCCGTCCTGCTGATGGAGTGATTGTTCCCATCAAATACACAGGTGCCCCGATAAAAGATGCCAAAGGAAATATTAAGGGAGCACTCGAATACATCCTTGATGTCACAGAAGAGGCACAGCAAAAACAGGCCGCAGATGAAAAAATAAATAATCTCAATACTATTCCGACGCCTATTATGTCAATCGACACAGAATTCAATGTTACTTTTATGAATCCTGCTGGGGCTGCGGTTGTTGGTTTAACACCAGATGAAGTGATTGGTAAAAAATGCTTTGATCTCTTTAAAACCCCGCATTGCCAGACTGAAAAATGCGCATGTGACAGAGCCATGAAAACTGATTCTGTTATCACAGATCAGACCATTGCACGTCCTGCTGAAGGAGTCATTGTTCCCATCAAATATACTGGTTCACCCATTAAAGATGCCAAAGGAAACATTAAAGGGGCGCTGGAATACATCCTTGATGTCACAGAAGAGGCACAGCAAAAACAGGCCGCAGATGAAAAAATAAATAATCTCAATACTATTCCGACGCCTATTATGTCAATCGACACAGAATTCAATGTTACTTTTATGAATCCTGCTGGGGCTGCGGTTGTTGGTTTAACACCAGATGAAGTGATTGGTAAAAAATGCTTTGATCTCTTTAAAACCCCGCATTGCCAGACTGAAAAATGCGCATGTGACAGAGCCATGAAAACTGATTCTGTTATCACAGATCAGACCATTGCACGTCCTGCTGAAGGAGTCATTGTTCCCATCAAATATACTGGTTCACCCATTAAAGATGCCAAGGGAAATATTAAAGGAGCGCTAGAGTATATTCTTGATGTTACAGAAGAGGCGAAACAAAAACAGGATGCGGATGAAAAGATCAACAATCTCAACGCTATCCCCACACCAATCATGTCCATTGATACAGATTTTAATGTTACATTTATGAATCCATTCGGAGCTGCTGTTGTTGGTTCTACCCCAGATGAGGTAGTGGGAAAAAAATGTTACGATCTTTTCAAAACAGCCCATTGCCAGACAGAGAAATGTGCTGTTGGGCGTGCCATGCGAGAAGATCGTGTTATTACTGAAGAAACAATTGCCCGTCCTCAGGATGGTCTGATTATGCCTATTAAGTATACCGGAGCACCAATAAAAGATGCCAAAGGAAATATTAAAGGCGGATTGGAATTTGTTCTCGATGTTACGGCGGAAGCTAAGCAACGTCAAGATGCCAATGAGAAAATAGAAAATCTCAATGTTATTCCTAATCCTATTCATGCCGTAGATCTTGACTTTAACATTACTTATATAAACCCTGCAGGAGCTGCTATGGCAGGCTTAAGTGTGGATGATGCCATCGGTAAAAAATGCCATGAACTCTTCAGATCAGATATTTGTAACACTGATCAATGTGGTGTTAAACAAGCTATCAGTAGCAATAAAACAATTGCAAAACAATACACTACACGAGTCAATGGGAAGGATATTCCGGTCAAAGTAACCAGTGTCTCCATCAAAGATGCCAAGGGAAATATCAAAGGCGGATTGGAATATATGGTTGATGTGACGGCAGAAGCAAGGGTAGGGCAGCTGATTAACACAGCCTCGTCAGAGGTAGAAACACTGGTTTCTGATTCTTTGACAAAAATGGATGAGGCAACCCAAAACATGGCTGCCATGAATGATCTCATCGACAAAGAAGTTACTTTACTTGACGAATCATCCACAACCATTGATGGCATGCTCGAATTTGCAAAGGAAATGGTAGAACTCACCACCCAGTCAAGCGAACTGGCAAGTGGTGTGTCACAGGATGCCGAACAGGGGAAAAAAGCTGGCGCTGATGCAGAAAAGAAGATGGCTGCAATCAATGAGTCCATGGAAAGTTCCAATGAAATGGTTGGAAACCTTGTAAATCAGCTTGAGAAAATCGGTGAATTCGTTGACATCATCAAAGGTATTGCCTCTCAAACTAACCTCCTTGCCTTTAATGCAGCAATTGAAGCAGCACGAGCAGGAGATGCCGGGCGGGGCTTTGCTGTAGTAGCAGACGAAATCAGAAAACTGGCAGAAAACTCATCCAAATCAGCTGTGGATATTGCCAATATCGTAAAAAAAGTTGAACATGAATCAAAAGATACAATTGTCGCCATGAAAGATGGTATGAAGATGCTCGGTGATGGCAGTGAAGTTATACAGACAGCATTGGAGGCCATGGATAAGATATCTACCGGTATCGTCACGATATCTACCGCCGTTGGCGAACTCGATAAAAAAGCGGATATTCTCAGCGATAATGGTCAGGAAGTGAAAGCCCTCATTGGCAGCGTAAGCCAGTCTTCCCAGGAAAACAAAGAATCCACTGAAACTGTGAATTTCTCCATTGACGGTACCATTGAAGCACTAAACAAACTTGCATCCTCCAGCAAGGAATTAAGCACTGCTGTTAATGAAATGTGATGGATGCAGAATAATTTAAACTGAAATGAAGTGCCAAACTAAACTGCATCATGGCTTGGCACTTCATTTAGAGGCTACCTTAGAGTAAATATAATGAGTTTATACGGCAACAAACTATTTACCAGCAGGCTTTCTCTTGCGAAAGTTACTGAAGAAAATCTACAGACTATCATATCCTGGAGCACTTCCGAAATCGCATGTGGCTCCTACCTGACTCCTGAGAAATATAGTATTGAGCAGATGCGAATGCAGGTTAAATCCGGTGTCTTCTGGAGCGATAAGGAAAAAATGTTCTTTGTGGAAACAAAAGAGGATGAACGCCCTATAGGTACAGCACATTTCTGGCAACCAACTGGAGGAACCGATACGATATTTATGGCTCTTAAAGTTGCCATCCCGGAAGAACGTGGAAAAGGCTATGGAACAGAAATTCAAAAATTTCTTATTATGCATATTTTCGATAGGATTTCCACTGTTAAATCCATTGAAATGTACACTGACATTAACAACTATGCCCAGCAGCGATGCTTAACAAAACTTGGTTTTGAACTGGTCGAATCACTGATGTACGACGACCAGCAGGAAAAAAGAACTGGCCACCTGTACAAATTAACCACAAAACAATATCACTCTCACCCTATATATCATTTTCATTATGAATAAACTTGGACTGGTTTTCGACAACAGGTATCTGCATCATTCAATTTCAAAGCCGTCTTCGGAAAATCCGAATAGAATTCGCAATCTCTACATACGTCTACAACAAAAGCTGACGGGGGACAGTTTCCAGCATATTCAGCCTCGTGAAGCAAGCAATGCCGAAATCACTACTGCGCACTCTCCTTTTTATTTAGATCAGTTACGTGAACATGCCATCAAAGATAATCCCTATTCATATGATAAAGATACCTACTTGATGGAGGATTCTCTTCCCACTGCCAGATTAGCTGCTGGGGGATGTTTCGCACTAACTGATCGCATTATGGAAGGAGATATTAATTACGGATTTGGGATTATTCGCCCTCCGGGACATCATGCAACACCTGGAAGGGGCATGGGGTTTTGTATCTTTAATAATGTTGCCCTCACCGCTGAGTATTTGCGTAATACTTACGGATTGCGCCGTATTCTTATACTCGATTTTGATGTTCACCATGCCAATGGCACACAGGAAATTTTTTATGATACCGATGAAGTCATGGTCTGTTCCATTCATCAGAAGGACTTGTTTCCATTCACCGGTACACCGGAAGAACTCGGGAGTGGGATAGGAAAAGGCTATACCGTTAATATTCCAGTACATGCACAGTTTGGTGATAAGGAATACACCTACATTCTTGGGCGAACATTACAGGGCATAGTGGAGCAATACCTGCCTCAGTTTATTCTGGTGTCGGCTGGATTTGATGCTCATAAGGATGATACTATTAGTGGCACAACGCTTAGCAGCAACTGGTACGCAACCATCGCTCATATTTTACGACGCCATGCAGCAGACAATTGTGACAATCGACTGCTCTTCGTTCTGGAAGGTGGCTACAATCCGGTAAGTCTTGAAAGCTCCATCTTTGCAACAATTGATGCGCTACTCCAAAAGAACTTTGACCGACCGGGAATCTTACCCGTTCCACGAGCTGATAAAATCCTGGATAACCATCCCATGCGTCAATTCTGGACAATTTAATAGAGGGTGATCCATGAATCATACAGTTCCTGATCATACCGATCTTAAAACTATCCTTCATGAATGTCGGCAATGCGGAACATGCTGTAAAAAATATAAAAAAGTGCTCTTACATGGCGATGAAATTGATTTTATCAAAAAAATGGGTGGGCATGTGGGAGTTGATGCTACCCTTCGTGAACTGCGAGAAAAACCACTCGCTCAGCTAATTGCCGAGAATAAAGAAAAGGGGAAAGTCTATATGGTTCACCCCGATAACAAGGGTTGTATGTTTCTTGAATGCCGTAATGGCCTCTATCGCTGCAAAATCTATCACTATCGCCCTCGTTCCTGCCGTGGGTTTCGCTGCAACATGGCTGACGATAGTTTTCTTTCACTCTTTGGGGAAGATGCTATTTGTTTGCTTGGTCAGGATCGTTTTGGACAACCGTTGAGTACATCTACCTCCACATAAATGAGTCCGTTGATTTAATCTTGAACGCTAATACAAACTGACCCAGCAATGCTAACATTTTCTGACCCACCT
>JAOZTO010000124.1 GCA_029942265.1 Desulfocapsa sp. | reverse complement strand
TGTGAACAAGCCGGATCGAACGAAGATGGGGTGCTAGCCGAATATTTACAAAAAATGATAAGCTGTGAACTGTATCTGGTTAGGTGGAGTGCAGCTATAATATACTAGAATTATGCAAACATGTTATTATGAAGTGCTCTCTGTCAGTAAATCCGCTGACGGTGCAATAATCAAAAAAGCTTATCGTAAACTGGCGATGAAGTTTCATCCTGACCGTAATCCAGACGATAAGGAAGCTGAGGCATCGTTTAAGCAATGTACTGAGGCGTATGAGGTACTTAGTGATCTGCAAAAACGGAAGATTTATGATGCTTATGGCCACGAAGGACTAAAAAACAGCGGATATCAGGGGCCGAGCAATTCTGACGATATGTTTTCCGGTCTTGGAGATCTTTTCGGAGATCTCTTTGGAGGAGGCGGCAGAAGACGGCCACAACGTAATGGCCCACAACCAGGAAATGATCTTCGTTACGATATTGAAATCACATTTATGGAAGCTGTGCATGGGCTTGCAAAAGAAGTAGAGATCAATCGTCGTGATACCTGCTGGACCTGTGAGGGAAGTGGCTGCCGTCCCGGACATAAACGAACAACTTGTCCAAGCTGTAACGGCCGAGGGCAGGTGATTCGTTCCCAGGGATTTTTTCAGGTATCTTCAACTTGTCCCCAATGTCACGGAGAAGGGGAAATAGTAACAGATCCCTGTAAAGATTGTAATGGCAGTGGTCTGGTTGAGAAAAACAAGAAGGTTTCACTGAAAATTCCAGCTGGTGTTGATACTGGAGCACAGATGAGGCTTCGCGGTGAGGGAGAAGGAGGCCGCCGAGGTGGTCAATCTGGTGATCTGTATGTGGTTATTCACGTTAAAGAACATGATTTCTTCAAACGTGACCGTCAAACAATTTTTTGTGAATTTCCTGTATCCATGGTTCAGGCAGCACTTGGTTGTAAAGTAGAAGTACCAACAATACATGGTAAGAAAGCGATGCCTATTCCTGCCGGAAGCCAGACCGGAGAACGTTTTACGCTTAAGCGTGAAGGCGTTCCCAGTTTACGCGGCGCTGGACGAGGTAATATGATTGTGCAATTGCAGGTGAAGACGCCAACAAATCTCTGCGATGAGCAGAAAAACATTCTAAAAGATTTTGATGCTCTCTGTCAAAAAAATGGACAGCATCAGGAAAGTGAAGGTTTCTTTTCAAAACTTTTCAATGAAGTTCTTGGGAAGAAAGACAAAGACACAAAGTAACGGTAAGTAACGTGACGATTATGAAAGATACTCAAAGGCAGGATTTTTCCCATTTTGACGATGATGGCAATGCTATTATGGTGGATGTCAGTAAGAAAAATGAGACTGAAAGAGTGGCTACAGCCAGTGGCCGAATCTCAATGTCACTGGAGGCATACAAACTTGTAAAAGATGGCTCCATGGCTAAGGGTGACGTACTAGGGGTTGCTCGAGTCGCTGGGATTATGGCTGCAAAGAAAGTAGATAGCCTTATTCCTCTTTGTCATCCGTTAGCTGTGACAAAAGTACATATTGATTTCTCGTATTTTGATGATAGCAGGCAAATAGGAATCGAAGCCACTGTAGGTATAACTGGAAAAACTGGTGTTGAGATGGAAGCACTGACAGCCGTTTCAATTACCGCTCTAACTATTTATGATATGTGCAAGGCGGTTGATAAGGCAATGATCATAAGTGATATTTGTTTGATGAAAAAAACCGGTGGTAAAAGCGGGACATTTGTTCGTCCAGAATAAAATCAGAGTTTTAGCAATTTCAGGTATTCGTTGAATAGTTAATTAAATAAGAGGTCTTTGATGAAAAAGAAAGCACTTGATACATTTCGTAAGCAACTTATTGAAAAGCGTGATGATATTCTGAAAGAAGCAGAAAGAACATTGGCAGAATTGAACGATCACTCGGGAAATATCCCTGATCCAAATGATCGGGCAAGTGCCGAATCTGGACGAAATTTTGAACTCAGAATCAGACAAAGAGAACAGCGATTACTCTCTAAGATACAAGAGGCACTTCAGCGAATCGAGGATGGAGAGTTTGGTGAATGTGAAAGTTGTGGTGAACTCATTGGCTTGAAACGCCTAGAAGCCAGGCCTGTAACAACGCTTTGTATTGATTGCAAGACAACTCAGGAATCTAAGGAAAAATCGCTGGGAAAATAATTTTTTTTACGGTACTAAATGCCTGAACTACGAAAAGATCCTGTCCTTGGTAGATGGATTATTATTGCACAAGAACGTGGAAAACGTCCTTCTGACTTTGTCGTTGCGGAGGCACCAACAGTTGGAGGATTTTGTCCTCTCTGTCCAGGCAATGAAAATACTACACCTCATGAAGTGTTGACCTATGGACGTCATTCAGATGTTCCTAATTCTCTAGGTTGGAAAGTTCGGGTTGTACCCAATAAATATCCGGCACTTGTTATTGAAGGTGGTCTGAATCGTGAAGGAGAAGGGCTATACGATAAGATGAATGGTATCGGTGCCCACGAGGTTATCGTAGAGTCTCCCGATCATGAGGATGTTTTTTTTAGGTTAGCTCCTGAACATATGTCTTTGATCTTTAAGGCATTTCAGGAACGTATTATAGATCTTGAACAGGATGACAGGTTTCGATATGTGCTTGTATTTAAGAATTTCGGAAAAGCTGCAGGGGCATCTCTTGAACATTCTCACTCACAACTTGTGGCATTACCGGTCTTACCAAGAAAGATAGAGTCTGAACTTGCAGGAGCATTAAAGTATTATAATTACAAGGAACGTTGCGTTTATTGCGATATAATTCATCAGGAATTGATGCAGAATGTCCGAGTAGTGTGTCAAAACGAGTTTTTTATCGCTCTTACTCCATTTGCACCTCGTACACCTTTTGAGATGTGTATATTGCCCCTCAAACATTCTTCTGCCTATCATGAACAAACTGAAGAAGAGATGTTTGCTTTAGCTGAAATATTCTCTGAGAGTCTTTGTCGTCTGGATGCATGTATTCCCAATGTTCCATATAACTTCGTTCTCCACACTCAGCCTCTTCGCTCCAAGCATTTACCTCATTTTCACTGGCATTTTGAGATTGTCCCTAAGCTTACATCTATTGCAGGATTTGAGTGGGGATCAGGATTTTATATTAATCCCATGCCCCCTGAAGAGGCCGCTTCCTATTTGAGCGAGTCGCTGGAACGAATATCCCAGGAGGATGATCAGAAATAAGCATTTAGTTCAAGAAGTGGTTCGTAAACATCTGTGCTGAAATGCAATTTCCCGAATATTTACCTAGGAACTTGTCCGAAAGGACACTATCCAAAAATTTACAGTTCAATGGTTGAGCCTATTTTTGAACCGAAGCCGAATGTTTACGAAAAATCATATTATGAAAGATATCCAGAAACAGGAAGATACCCGTCGCATTAATATTAAGAAAGTTGGTGTTAAAACCATCAATTACCCAATTACTGTCCTTGATAAGGCGCACTCTCGACAACATACTATTGCTACTGTGAATATGTATGTGAATCTTCCCCATCATTTTAAAGGAACACATATGAGTCGATTCGTGGAGATTTTGAATCGTTTTCATGGGGCTATTGATATTGGTAAATTTAAGTCTATTCTTGAAGAGATGAAGGAGAAGCTAGAAGCAGAGGCTGCTCATCTTGAAATGTCATTTATCTACTTTCTTCAAAGAAAAAAAGATAATCCAGAATGTTTGAAGTCTTGCAGGTATGAGTGCAGTATCCATGGATCTCTAGAGACAGAAGATGATCTTGAATTACAGGTTGTTATACCTGTGTCGACCCCCTTTCGGGAAGATGAATGTAAAGGGCTACCACGCTCTCTTGGTCGATGGGGAAAGACTATTGCTGCTGTTCGGTTCAGAAATTTTATCTGGATAGAAGATATTATCACACTTATAGAACAAGCAGTTGAGGAAGAGCATGAAGAAACAAACGCGGGAGGAGAGCACCACGTTATGTCTGTTGAATCTTTGACTAGAAGGATAGGTAAAAGCCTTGAGACAGAAAGGGCAATCAGATCATTTACACTGACAGTTGAAAATTTTGCTGACGGATATTCAACATTTGCTACTACGGGTACGAACTGATACTTTAGATGAGAATGAAGCGGTCGATTATAGGATGCCTATAGACCATTATTATTTAACTAACTATTATTAGACGAAAAAAAATGGCTGAATTACTTTTTGAAATTGGAACCGAAGAACTGCCTGCTGGTTTTCAAAAACCTGCACTGGCACAGTTGAAAGATAACTTTCTTGCACAGGCAAAAGCTCTAAATCTTTCATATGGAGATGTGGAAACTTTAGGAACACCACGTCGACTAGCCTTATTAGTGAATGATCTTGAAGATTCGCAGCCAAACTCGGAAATTAAAATAATGGGTCCCTCAAAACAGGCTGGATTTGACGCTGACGGTAATGCAACTAAGGCTGCTTTGGGATTTGCGAGATCAAAGGGTGCTGATGTCTCAGATTTTCAAGTTGTCGCAACAGAAAAAGGCGATTACTTAATGCTTGTCCAGAAACATAAGGGGAAAGCAACCGTAGAATTACTTCCCACTCTCCTTGGTGAGTTGATGCTTGGATTTTCTTTTGCAAAATCAATGCACTGGGGAGAACACACCTCTACTTTTGCTCGACCTATTCAGTGGCTCGTGGCTCTGTATGATGGAGCAATTATTCCGTTTAGTTATGAAGGTATGGCCACTTCTAATCTAAGCCGCGGACATCGTTTTATGGCTAATAAAGATATTGTTCTGAAAGGTGTTGATGATTATCGTCAGACTTTACAGGATGTATTTGTTCAGGTTGATCCTGCTGAGAGACGCAGTGCCGTATTAACCGAAATTAATAAGGCTGTTGCCGATACTCTTGGCAGTAGTAATGTAATGGTTTCTGTGGATGATGCTTTGGCTGATACAGTCTGTAACCTTGTTGAGAAGCCTTTTGGTGTGTGTGGTAGTTTTGATGAAAAATTTCTTCAGTTACCTGATGAGGCATTAATTACTTCCATGCGTGAGCACCAAAAATATTTTCCGGTTGTTGATAATAACAACCAGTTGTTACCTCATTTTGTCGCTGTAAACAATACCGAAGTTAAAGACATTAACTTGACCAGAACTGGTCACGAACGAGTACTACGGGCACGTCTTGAAGATGCTTTTTTCTTCTTTGCAGGTGATAAGGAGGAGAGACTTGAGGATAGAATTGAGAAGCTTTCCGGTATCATTTTTCAGGCAAAACTTGGGTCTATGCGTGAAAAAACAGATCGTATTGTAAAACTGACCAGACTTCTTGCCGAACAGTTTATCCCTGAGTCTGTTGATAATGCCTGCCGTGCAGCGCTTCTTTGCAAAACAGATCTGCTCACTGATATGGTTGGTGAATTCCCATCACTTCAAGGGAAAATGGGCTGTGCTTATGCTTTGAATGATGGTGAAACAGCGGCTGTGGCTGAGGCAATACAGGAGCATTATTTTCCCAAACGAGCTGGTGCCGAATTGCCATCATCAGCTCTTGGTGCCGTGGTTGGCCTAGCCGATAGGATTGATACTTTGAGTGGATGTTTTGGAGTGGGGCAGATTCCCACTGGAACAGCTGATCAATTTGGTTTACGAAGAATCTCTCTTGCTATTATACATATTATAGAGCATTTTGGCTGGACTCTTTCCCTTGAAGATGTGATCTCTAAATCACTGTCTCTTTATGGAGATAAGGTGAACGGCGGCTCCGATACGGTGGAAAAACTTCTTGTGTTTATTCAAGGTCGTTTTGTACACAACCTGTTGGCCGCAGGAGTTGACGCCGAGGCGGTTGATGCCGTGACCTCAGTCCAGTTTGATGATATAAATGATTCACTTAAGAAGATACAAGCTCTTACTGATATTCGAAAGGAAGAAGCTTTTTCAGTACTTGCCGCTTCCTTTAAGCGTATTCGTAATATTATTAAAGACAATACAACGGTAGACATAGAAGACAGTCTGCTGAGTGAAGAATCTGAAAAAGAATTGGCACATGTGTTTACACAACTTGTTGCAGAAGTTCAACCATTACTTGATTTACATGATTATCGAGGCGCATTGGCCGCCATGCTGACTCTTAAAGAACCTGTGGATACCTTTTTTGATAAAGTAATGGTAATGGACAAAGATGATGCTGTTCGTCAAAATCGACTTAATTTACTAACAGGGATTGCTGTACTGTTCTTAAAAGTTGGTGATATTTCTAAAATGCAAGCCAGCTAAAACAATCCACTTTTATTCCAAATATTCGGATATAATAAAAAAAGCCCGTCTCTACGAAAGTAAAGACGGGCTTTTTTGTGTTCTGCTTTGCGGCAAATCTAACAGACTATTTTTTGTAAGCGTCCAATTACCGCACCTTGCTTTATCAAACTTCTGTCCCTGTAAGTGTTTCAGGGAGCGCTTACTATTTTTTAGCCTTTGGATGACATACAGTACATTTGGCGAGTTTCTTGTCAGTTTTCTTGTGACAACTCTTACAACGTGCATGTGCAGCTTCTTTAAAGGTAGTAAGTTTTTTTGGCATTCCAGCAGCTTTGTTATGGCATGACTCACATTTTTCAATCTTTTGACCTTCAGCATAAGGAACCATTTTTCCATCTGCATCTTTGCCGTGATGGCAATCAGCACAAGTTAATTTTTCCTGATGTGCTGCGTGGGGAAAAATAGCTGATTTTGGTTTTTTTGCCTTGTCGATGGTAGATACCAGAGTCATTTCTGCAGGACCTTTCTCATCAGCAGTAATGCCTGTTCCTGCAAAACAAAGCCCAAGAGCAAGGGCAGCACCGATAGCGAACAATGTACATTTCTTCATTTTCTTTTCTCCTGTTATAATATTGCATTCAGCTACAACTGAATAGCAGTTCATTGAGTGGTTGTGTATACCTGTTTTGAAATTCCTTGTCAAGCAATGGAGTAATTAACTTGTTCCATAACTGTGCAGTCCTGAAAGGAGGAAATTAACTCCATAATAAGTAAAAATTACAGAAATAAAGCCAAAAATTGCAAGCCAGGCAATTCTGGTGCCTCCCCAACCGCGAGTGTAACGGGCATGGAGTGTAATGGCATAGACAAACCAGGTGATAAGTGACCAGGTTTCTTTAGGATCCCAACTCC